>PLIC01000308.1 GCA_003139995.1 Candidatus Acidiflorens stordalenmirensis
AGGACCGTGCCCGTGAGCGCATCCGCCGCGATGGCTGACAGAAAGGTCTTGCTGGGCAGCGTCGCCCAGAACCAACGGCGCTCCCGCGCGGACACGACGGAGAATACGGCAAAGTAAAGCAGCAGAAGAAAGCTGAAGGTGTAGAGGGCATTGTTGTCGGTTGCTAAACCGAAATGCGACCAACCTAACCCCAATAAGAGTAGCGTTTCAGCAACCATCGCGATACCAAGCACCACGGAGACGGCGATGAAGCCCCCGATGTTCCATGTTTCCGGTTTTTTGGATGGCCGAACATTGTCGGTGGCAAGGGAGATCTTCGCGAAGTCCGTCATGAAGACCAGCAGCAGCATCGCAAAAGCGGAGACAACGAACTTACCGGTCACCACGAACGCNNAATCCCGGTTCGGTCAGGACGACGCTCGCGGCGCCCTTGGCCACGTCGGTTGCGGTGCTAACGGCGATTCCCACTTCGGCCTGGCGGAGGGCGGGCGCGTCGTTGACGCCGTCGCCCGTCATGCCGGTGACGTGCCCTGCCGCCTGCAGGTGCTGCACCACGATGTATTTGTCCTCCGGGTACACTTCGGCGAAGCCATCGGCGCCCGCTAACAGGTCCACCGCCTTGTTGCCGGCTAGAGCGCCCGCGGCCTTCAGGTCCGCAACGCGGCGGATGTTCTGCAACCCGACTCCTTTGCCGATCTCACGCGCCACCGGCAGTGCGTCGCCGGTAAGCATCTTTACCGGAACGCCCAAGTCCCGGAGTTCCGCGATCAGTTGCTTTGCATCGGGCCGGGGCGGATCATACAGCGACACTAATCCGAGCAGTGCGGGGGTACCCGTGTCGGAGCCGCGTGCGACCGCCAGCGTCCTATAGCCCTTCGCGGCCGATTCGTTGACGCGTGCCTCCAACGCCTCGATCGCCGGCGGCTGGAGTCCGCATGCCTCGGCGACAGTGCGAACGGCACCCTTCATCACGTGCAGCCGCTGTCCGTTCTGCTCGACCACGGCCTCGGTCCGTCGATTCTTCGCATCGAACGGTGCGAAAGAGACGGGTATGGCCGTGGGGATGTTGTCGAAGATGTGCCGTTCCTTTGCCGCGGTCAGGAACGCGAGGTCAATCGGATCCTGGTTAGCTGCTTGCGACGCGAGAGCGCCGGCGAACAGCACGTCGGCTTCCGTCGCCCCCTCCAGGGGGGTCACGCCGGTGATGGCGAGCTGGTTCATCGTGATTGTGCCCGTCTTGTCGACGCAGAGCACGTCCATCGTCGCGGCATCCTCTGCGGCGCTAAGGCGGGTGACCAGCACGCCGCGCTTGGCCAACTCCTTAGAACCCATTGCCATGCTGACTGTAAACATGACGGGGAGAGCGACTGGTACCGCGCTCATTAGCAGGACGAGCATCAGCGGGATCATTTCGACAAGCGGTGCGCCGCGGATCAGCGACAGCACGATTACTACGCATAGCAGCGCTCCGACAATGACGAAGAGCCAGCGGACCACCTTGGCCACCACCGCTTCGATGTGAAGTTTCGGACGCGCTTCCTGCACAAGTTCCGTGGTGCGCCCAAAATAGGTCTTCGCCCCAGTCAGCATCACCACGCCGTTGCCTTCGCCCCGCCGGACGATGGATCCCGACGAGAGCACGCCGCCGGGCGCTTTGTCAGCATCCTTCGACTCGCCGGTGAGCGCCGACTCATCAATGCTTAATGCTCCGGTCAGAAGTTTCACGTCCGCCGGGACGATGTCGCCGGGACGCACGCGGACAATGTCGCCCGGAACCAGCTCCCGTGCTGGAATGACCTGCCAGCTTGACTCGCGCCGGACGCGCGCACTGACCTGCAAGCGCTTCCGCAGTGCTTCAACGACACCGGCAGCCCGATGCTCCTGCATAAAGCTCAACACGGCGTTGACAAGCAGCAGCGCGCCCACCACAGCGAGATCAGAGAATTTCCTGAGCACGGCCGACAACACCATGATCAGTTCGAGCATCCACGCCGAGATCCCCCAGAATTTCCGGAGGAATTGGAGGACCGGGTGGCCTTTTTTTTCGGCCACCTCGTTGTAGCCGTTCTCCTTCCGGCTGGCTTCCACCTCCGCGTGCGTGAGCCCAGTGTCGGGGTTGACATGGAGCGCCGCGAGCGTGTCGGGAACCGACGCGGAGGCGATGTCAGGAGGTTTGGCGTTTGCTGGCTTGGACGGATCCATATGACCTTCCTTCGGAGGGTACATCCGATTGGCCGGTCGAGATTGGTCACTCTTGCTCAAAAGAATGGCGGCACCGCGACCAAGACTTTTTTCAGTGCCTGCTATTGTCCGGTGGAGCCGTTCCGGTGGACCCGGCCGCCTTCATGGAAGCGGTGACGCACCATGCCTTGGCCAAGCAGAAAGAGGATGACTGCCAAGACGACTACAAACAGGAACTGTCCAATTCCGAACGAGGGTGGCTCTCCTCCTGCAGAAGCTGTCGTTTTCATCGAAATAAACCTCCATCACAAAGTCGCTTCCCATCTTGCTGGGGCACAGAGGCCGACCCTATGCGTCCAGATCCTCGAAAACATCTGCTGGTCGTTCCGAATTTCGGAGATAAGAGTCAAAAAAACGAAGCAGAAACGGTGTCTGGCTCCCTACGCCCGTAAACAATAGGACCGGGACGTCCGGCTTGATCCGCTTCATTTCAACCCGCACCGCGCTGCCTGTAGCATCGGGTAGGTCATATTCTAGGAGAACGCCGTCCACCTGCCGACTTGTCAGCAGATACAGAGCCTGGTCACCGGTCGTCGCTGCCATGACCTCGTAGCCGGCTGTTTCCAGCATGTATTTCAACGCTCCCATGTACTCAGGGTGGTTCTCAACGCAGAGAACTCTTGTGGCACTCATTTGTATTCCCTTCTTCGTGTTTGAAAATAGCCGAGACTATGCCGTTGCTCTTCGCGCAGCGGTACCTCGCGGGGCAGTATTTCTCGAAGAGCCCAGTCAATGCGTTCAACTCCTTCCGAGATCACGCGAATAAGTTGCTGGTTTTCGGTTACGTGTGCCGAAAGCGAGATCGAAGTCAGGGCGTTCCGGATGTGATGATTCATCTCGGCAATCACCTGCATCCTTGCCATGGTTAGCCGCTGTTGCCGTCGGTTAATGTTGGCCAACTTCGCGATCAGGCAGCTCACGATGAAAGCCGACAAGCCTTCCGCCAGCAATCTTTCCTGATGGCGTCCAAGATCCGGCACCAGCACGTAGTGCATGAGTTCTGTAGCGAGGAAGGACACGACTCCGACTCCAAGCGCGACTCCCAGGACAAATCGCCGCGAGTTCGGCTCCATCCGCGACCTTCCACGATCGGACAATAGCCATGGGCGGTTCGTTGACCGGGACGTGAGTGTTTGTGTGCTAGATCGAGTCATCAACATCGGATCTCCCCAGGAGACTTGTTAGCTCTACCGGCCTCCCTGAAATCACGACGGACCTTCTCTTCACATTTCAAGACCTTCTTGAGTTCCTGAACGATCGCCAGCAGTTCATCGGGATCTCTTGCTTCCAGTGCGGCGCTACACAACTCTCTCCAGTTCTTGCGGTCTCCTTCTGACATGGCGTAATTCCTCCGAGATTTTGATTTCTGTAGGAAATGTCGAGGCTTGCGGTCTCGTTTTGGCTGCAATGACATTTGCTGCAGCAGGTGGAGGTGCAAACCGGATGTAACGCTTAAGAGAGAGCAGAAGGATTAGCTGATCGGAGGAGGACGATTGTAGTGCCAACCATCTGTCACGATTGCGACAGACGGCTCAACACTGGCGGTCGGGTGAGGCGAGACGACCGGTGGCGGCGTAGTCAGCGAAGTGCGCGGGGAAGTCGCCCACTGGGAATCCTCATGATCAAAACATTGTCTATGATCATGGTCCGCCTGCGAGTTAACGGCTAAGCTAAGGGAAATGTGCGGGAGACTTGGCGGAGCGCTGCGCGCCAACAAGAGGCTCAGAGCGGCAACGCACATGATTAGGACGCGGTACGAAACCAATCCGCGACTGCTTTTCCGGATGGGCCGGACAAGCGACATGTGTACACCCCTCTGAAGCTAGATGATTTTACCGCCGTTTTGGTTGCTGTCACGAACTTTTCTTGGCTGGCTGCCCCCTAAAGAGCGCACTTCAACCTGGCCATGGCATTCCGAATCTATATAGAAGCTCGCTTTTATTCCATTCCAGCGTAATCATGATCTGAGTCGTAACACGATAGATGTGTGCCCAAGGAGTGTGTCGCTATGCTCTGCCCAGCTTGCGGTTTGAAAAGGATCTTCCACTTCTCATTTTTGAGTCTTGCTGCGTGCTTTTGCGTCCTGTGGTTTGCAGCGCTAAGCTTTGGCCAACAAATGGCGCCGCAAATCCCGACCGTCGCCGGTGGCGAGACGGGCAAGCCTGACATTGATAAAGCAAAGTTGATGGGAACCCGGCCTGCAGAACCGCCACCGGTGCTACAGCAACTCAATTTCGCGATCGAGCAGCTTACTGCCAGGATTTCGCCTGCGGTGGTTCAAATTCTGGTTACCGGCTACGGACCTCTGGAAGAGAACAATCACGGTCAAACGGCGCTCATAACCCGCGAGCATGAGATCGGTTCGGGAGTGATCGTGGACCCTAACGGCTACATCATGACAAACGCTCATGTCGTCGAGGGGGCGCAGCGCATCCACGTGGCTCTTGCAGTGCCTTCGGTGGATTTTCCTGACCAGATTGCGCCCGTGGGCAAGCAGCGGATTGTCGAGGCACGACTCATAGGCCTCCACAAGGAAACAGACCTTGCCCTAATCAAGATTGATCAGACTGGGCTACCTACACTTTCGCTGGGCAACCGCCGTCCTGTGCATCAAGGGCAACTAGTGTTTGCCCTTGGCAGTCCCGAAGGACTTGAGAACTCGGTGACCATGGGCGTAGTGAGTTCAGTTGCGAGGCAGGCAGATCCGAGCCGTCCGATGGTTTACATTCAAACCGATGCTCCGATCAACCCAGGAAATAGCGGCGGTCCGCTGGTGGATACCGATGGCTATGTAGTAGGGATTAACACTTTTATTCTCTCCGCAGCGGGTGGAAGCGAGGGACTAGGGTTTGCCATCCCGGCACGGATCGTGCATTTCGTGTACGAGAACCTGCGCAAGTATGGGCACGTGCACCGCATCGAGGTCAAGGCAGGCGCTCAAACGATCACTGGCAGCTTGGCCAAAGGATTGGGGCTTGCGCAAAATTGGGGGGTCGTGATCGATGACGTGATGCCGGGAGGTCCTGCTGAGGCGGCTGGCCTGAAGGTCGGGGATATTGTAGTCAGCGCTGATGGCCGCCTCATCGGCACGCTGCCGGCCTTTACCGCCGCGCTCTATCTCCATCCTTTAGATGAAGTGATTAAGCTCGAAGTTCTTCGGGGGACCGAACGGAAGACACTTTTCATCCCCGCGCTTGAGATGAAAGATCCGATGGATGCTCTGCCAGATTTAGTCAATTCACGCGACAGCTTGGTTTCTCGGCTGGGAGTACTGGCGCTCGGTTTGAACGATGAGGTGCGTTCCATGGTGGGTGCGCTACGCAATCCTTCTGGAGTTGTCGTAGTGGCACGAGTAGCGGACGTCATGAGTTTCGCGACTGGTCTGGAGACTGGAGACGTTATCCACAGCGTGAACCAGGTATCGATCGACTCGTTGAGTTCTCTCCGGGCGGCTCTGACGCGGATCAAGCCACATGATCCAGTCGTGCTGCAGGTGGAGCGGGGAGGAGGATTGCAGTGGCTGGCGTTTGAGATGGAGTAGTTTGCTGGTGGCCACCAGAAAACCAAGCATGCAGCGCAAAAGCGTGGTGCACGCCCCTCTGTGGCCTCCATCGACGCGGCTATCTTGGCTGCGCTGTTCGCGACCGCCATCTTCTCATTTCGCCGGAGTTGCCGGAGCACTGGAACCGACGTTCTGCTCTCCCCGTGTTTGCTCTCCAAATTGCTGCTCGGTTCCTACGAAGAATTCTTCATACTTTTTCTTGCCCAGGGGACCAGACTCCTCAGCGTTGATTTGTCCCCAGATAAGGCCCCCACCACCTGGAGGAGTATCAGGCAATATTCGCGCACCCTTTTCGGAATAGTAGAAGTAGTGGTCCTTGGCCCATCCGTATTCTTCTGATGAAGACGTCCTTAATAAGCCGGAGGGCGGAAACTTGAATAGATACTCTCCTCCCTCGACAGGCAAAGGGGGAGCATCTTTAATTTGGAATTCGACTCGCACCCAGCCCACGTACCCTTCAGGAATGAGAAAGCGCGATGAGTGACGAATGGAATGCCGGGCATCGATGGTGAGCCACCCTGTCACGCCGAGGAAGAGTGCGAGGCTGCAGATGCCAACGGCTATTTGCGCAGACCGCCTTGTGCCGTTTGGAAAGATCCAGGTCGCAGTGCTGCCATCCCGCTGTTGCCGAAAGCTCACGAAGGCGGAGTATGCGGTGACAAGTGCCAACAGCGCTGTTGCTAGATATGGCAGTATCATTCGAGTTCAGAACCAGCCGACCGTGCGGACAATGGCTGGACCATAAAAGCACCATATTGCCAGCGAAGCGAGCAGAGCAAGTCTCGCCGCCGCATGCGGTTTGAAAAGGCTTAAATAAGCGGCAATAATTAGACACAGCGAGCCCACCAGAGAAACAAGTTCGAGCGGGTCCACAGGAGCTCCTAACGCAGCCAACATCAGCAAAATGTAAACGTGGAATCCCGTAACAGCACCCACAACGAGATATAAGAAAAATGGGATCAAGTCTAGATGTCCTTAACCGGTAAAACCGGAATTCCCTTTTGAGCAGCTGTTCCCGCGGACGCCCTGTGTCCGACTTCGAGGTCCTTCGCCACTGTTCTCACGTCCCCGCAAACGGGGAATTCTCGGATCTGGACCGCATTCCCTCTGAATGGATGCCTTTGCTGAGCGATCATAAAGACTCCAAGAATCATTGCCACTACGGCGACGGGTGCGAGCCAAATCAGACTTCGCTCCAGCGTGAAGATCACAGCCAATACTGCTACAGAGGAAACTAGCAGCATCCCCTTCATACAACCGCTCACTACACGCCAGCTTCCACAAGAAAGCAGGCGGACGTTGCTACTGCAGCGACCAACCTAACTTTGCCTGGACGTAATAGGCCAAAAAAACAATAAAAAAAAGGTACCGAGTACAAGGAGGAGTAGTACTCCTTGGCGCGTCGTAAAGGATGATTGTTTCTTCTTCCGTGTCTTCATGAATTGCACCACTTGACGCCCCATGACCAGGCCAGCTGCTTTCGTCTGAAGGCAATCCGAGGGGAACTGGCCCCACAACGATCGCGTTTCTCCTTATCAAAACCAGGCTTTTCCTAGAAGCCGGTCGTCTGATATTGCAGGACTGCCAGGGCAAGCCGGCAGTCATATCCCGCCTGCGCATTGCCGATTTCAGCCTGCGTCTGCTGAAGCTGCGCCTGACTTAATTCGACAATCGAACCCAGTCCCAACTTGTATCGTGCCTGCGCAAGGTCCAGCGCGAGATTGGCTTGCTCCAACAGTTGCTGCGTAACCGCCAATCGATCGTAAGCAGTGGTTGCGTTGAGCCAGCTCGTACGCACGTCGCGTGAGATCCCGTCGCGAAGATCACGTAAGCGCTCCTGCGCGGCTTGTGCTCTGAGCGCCGCCTCACGGGCCCGCGCAGTGTAAAGGAAGCCATTAAATATTGGGATTTCGACGTTCACACCCGCGGCCCAATACCAACTCGAGACAATAGGATTCCGCACGGGCGTGTCTCCGACGGCTCCAAGGGCGCGAACATCCGGGAGCAGCAAATCCCGTTCGGCAGTTTGGAATTTCTTTGCGGACTCCGCCTGGAATTCAAGCGACAGCAGTTCCGGCCGCATCGCAAAAGCAGTAGAAACCAGATCATCCACATTGCCTTGCGGAGGCGCGATCGTGTCTGTATCCTCTGCAAGCTGGAAGTTCTGCAGGTTTGAAAACCCAAGCACCGCGGAAAGCGACGCCAGCGCAGCATTCTCGTTGCTTTGCGAATCCAGAAGCAGCAGTTTGGCTTGCGCCAAGTTGACATTCGCAAAGCTGAAGTCGAGTTCCGACTTCAACTTGTTCTTGTAAAGAGCTCCCACCTGGTCCGCAACCGTCTGTCGATCTGACACCGTCCGTTGTGCCACGGTCAGTACGGCTTGCGTCTGCAAGGCATTATAGAAAGCTTGATCCACGGCCAGCAGGATTTGCTCCTTGGTAGCCACGGCATTTTGGCTTTCAGCTTTGGCTGTCAGATTGGCGCTTGAAATCAAGTTCTTCGTGCGCCCGAAATCGGTAAGGAGCTGACTCACCGTCGCGCCGGCGGCAGCGCGCTGATAGATGCTGGGGTTGTTGAGCGCACCTGCGGTGATCCGCGAACCGGGGTCTGCATCCACCGCGGTGAGATCCGCTGTCGCGGTCGGCCATAGATTCGACCGGACTTCTCGTGTTACCTGCTGCAACGCAAGCGCGGTCAGTCGCGCAACAGAGATTTGGGGATTATCCTTTAAGGCTAGCGCCTGAGCATCCTTCAGAGACAACAAAGTGGGCGTTCCTGGACTGCTCGGCGGAGCAGGGCTCTGCGGCGCACTCATAGGTGCGCTCGAACTGAAAGGCGGAATGACCTGTTGCGGCATGGGAGCCGAAGGCAAACTTGACGACTTTCCGGAAGTGAGGCCTCCCTGCCCGGCACTGCACACGGGCAGGAGCAGAGCAAGCCAGATTGGCAACACGTTTTTCATTCTCCGCAAAACAATCTCGCCTATCATTCCGTCGTCTCCAAGGTTGGGTTCGTGGCTTGCTTCGCATCGCGTTTGCCATAGACCAGCAGATAAGCCGCCGGCACGATAAAAATAGTCAGAAGGACCGACGAAGTGAGTCCGCCGATAATGGCCCTCGCCATTGGTGCGTATTGCTCAGCACCTGTGCCCAACTTCATCGCCATGGGAATCATCCCGATAATCGTCGCGAGCGAGGTCATCAGGATCGGGCGCAACCGCACGCGACAGGCAGTGATCACCGCATCCGTCGTGGACAAGCCCTCCCGTTCCAGGTTATGGGCGAAGTCCACGATCAAAATGCTGTTGGAGTCGGCAATCCCGACCAGCATCAGTACGCCCATCAAGGACATCACGTTCAGTGTGCTGTGCGTGAGCGGAAGGATCAGCAGCACCCCCACGAAGCTCATTGGTATGGCAAGCATGATGAGAAGGGGGTCGATGAACGACTTGAACTGAGCAGTAAGGATCAGAAACAGCAGCGCGAAGGAAAGTATGAAACCAAGACCAAAACTTTTGAAGGAAGCCTGCATGCCCTCGACCATTCCGCGCAGATTTACTCGCACATTGGATGGGATGTTCACATTGCCGATGATTCGTTTCAGATCGTTCGTCACTCGCCCGAGGTCTTCGCCGGACGGAGTTACGTAAATATCGACAATCCGCTGAATCTGGTAGTGATCCACTTCCGTCGGCGTTTGGACAAAGTTCGCCTGCACAACATTATCGAGAACAGTAATAGGTCTCGCACGGCGACCGATTTCTGGCGGTTGAGCGGGTCTTGGACTCGGCATGCTTTCGCCGCAGGCCCACGCTGATGTTTCGGGCTTCGCCGCTCTCATCGGTTTCATCGACAACGGGTTCGTCTGCCTGGGACCACAACTAAGGCTTGCCTGCCCCTTCGACTGGTCATCCGATTGGCTTCGCAACGGAATCTGTCCCAGATCGATCATGTTGTGGATGGCAGCACGTCCCTTTTCGAAATACTGGACGG
>PLIC01000311.1 GCA_003139995.1 Candidatus Acidiflorens stordalenmirensis
GTGATACAAAAAATGCTCTAAGGGCCTTGGGAGTCATTTCGGCAAGCCGGCCCAAAACCGTCTCGTGGTCCTTCGTGAAACCGCGCAGATGCGGAGAGAAAACCTCCAGCAGGCCGATGACCCTGAAATCGGACACGATGGGAGCGGCTATGAGCGAGCCTATGCCCAGTGTGTGACCGATTTCAGGATCAATACGCCGATCATTTTCCACATCCTGGCACCAGACGAGGAGGCCAGTGCGAACACATTCTCCAGAGAGACCGTGTTGTACGTCCACCGGGGCTCCGAGCAGCGGAGCTGGTTCACCGGCTCGCGCCCGGCAGATCATCTTGTCATTCGTGAGAAACGCCAGAGCCGCGCCACTGGCTCCGGTAAGGCTCAAGGCGCATTCGGTGATCAGCTGCAAAACTGCATCGACGTACCCCTCACCAATCTCGCGGACCTCACGGCGAACTGCTTCCAGCGAAGAGAGCATTCCGCTTCGATCGGGCATTGGAACAACATCAGGGGGTTCAATGACCGGCACCGGCAATCTGCGAGTGCTCCGATACATAGTTGCGACCTTATTAGCCGGAACTTCCTTTTTGACCTCGAAACGGCGGCGATTGTAACTCATCCCGCCTGTTCTCGACATACGCTAAACGGGTCAGTTCTTATGGGTAGACGCGAGCTGCTTTGATCGCTGCGTGTCGTGATGGAGTGGAGCTAAGAGGTAGGTCCCCATTCTCCAGAACCATCTGACGCAAACGGGGATTGACCGCAAGGAATCACATTCAGTCCAAATGTTGCTGTAATCAGATTGCACTCACGATCCGGTCAAAGAGAGCCGACATTGTCATGGAATTAATTTCACCAGCGATGCTCCAAACGCTTGCTTGAGGGTCGCCAGCGTGCGCTGGCATCAGAGACAGCCGCTCAGGACCATTTCATCTGGACTCTTCGGTGGTTCGGACAGCGGTCGTGTAGAGGCGCACGGTTGATGTTGCTTTCCCACCGAGCGGATCGTCCGCAAGCGCAAAGGAGCCTTTCCGCCGGATGGCTTCGATGCGGCGCAGAACGTTCTCCGAGGGCAGGCATACCAGGCCTTCGGCCTTCGGCGAACTGGCAGCGAAGACCACCATGTCCAGATTTGACCAATCCATTTGCATAGTGGATTGCGCGACCTTCATGTGCGGAATCACAGCGCCATCGCGGACCAGCATCACAACCGGGATTTGGCCTGCTGCAATGTTGCGCCAGCCGCCGGAGTAGACCTGGCGGGTCTGGTAATCGATCCACTGGCCCTGCGGCAGGTAGACATTGCGGGAGGTTCCGCCCGCTTCCAGCAATGGGGCAACGAGGATGTCCGCGCCAAACAGGTACTCGTCTTCCACCTGCCACGCTCCCGGGTCGTTGGGATATTCGATGAATAGCGCGCGCACCATGGGCAGCCCACGTTCACTTGCATCCTTTGCCTGAGCGTAGACGTACGGCATGAGACGGTACTTCAGCTCGACCGCCCGGCGGAAATCATCCACAAACGCCGGGCTGTACTCCCAGGGCTCTTTGGGGGGCGCGCCGTGGGCGCGGCTGTGGGAGGTAAGCATGCCAAATGGCAGCCAGCGGCGGTACAACTCTTCGGGACTTCTCGAGATGAACCCTCCAATATCGTGACTCCAAAAAGTAAAGCCGCTCAATCCGAACGAGAGGCCACCCCGCAGAGTTGCCGCCATGCCCACATCTTCGTTGTCGGAATCGCCTCCCCAATGCAGAGGGTAACGCTGGCTGCCCGCCCACGCACTCCTCGCCCAAATGATGTTTTCACCCGTGACCTGCCGGGTGATGTCAGCCACCGTCTTGTTATAGCGAAGCGGGTACAGGTTGTGCTCATAAAAGCCGCTGCGGCCGTTGGAGTAGATTCCCGTGAGCGGCGCGGCCTCTCCGAAGTCAACCTTGATTGCGCCTACACCCATGCGGAGCAGACCGGCGATCTTCTCTTGATACCACTGGACTGTGGCGGGGTTCGTGAAATCGAGTACAGCGTCTTCGTAGGGCAGATTGCCTTTGCCATCTTTTACAACCAGTCCCTTTTCCACAATTTCGGGAAAGAGTGAATTTTTCGGATCGAAGTATGGAAGCTGCCAAAGCGATATATGGAAGCCGTCCTTCTTGAGGTCGGCGATCATCTTTTCCGGATCTTTGAAGCGCGTTGAGGAGAACTTATAGTCGCAACGCCAGTCAGTTTCGAACCAGCCGGTATCGATGTGGATTACGTCGGAAGGAATACGGTATCGACGAAGTTTCTCCGCCACCGCACGCACCTGGTCCTCGGAGAAGTAAGTAATGCGGCTCATCCAGAGCCCAAACGACCACAGCGGCGGCATGGCTGCCTTGCCGGTTAGATTGGTGTATTCGTTCAGAATTTCCTTCGGAGTACCGAGAAAAACAAAAAGATCCAAATCGTCATCGCCCAGGAAGAGATGGGTGGCGCCACCGAAGGACGCACCGAAATCAAACGTGGCTGGCGCGGAGGTGTGCACAAACATGCCGTATCCGCGGCTGCTCATGAAAAACGGAATCGGCTTGTACATGCGCTCGGTCTCGACGCCATTCGCGTCATTGGTCCAAAGCACGATCTTCTGTCCTCGCTTGTCCAAGCGCGTGAATGATTCGCCGGTGCCGAACAGTTTTTCTCCGGGCGAGAGCGAAAAGACCGCTGCGATGCTCCGCGAATAATCGGATGACCGCCGGATGAAAGAGAACGGGAGCACGGGATCCAGCGTCCTTATGTTGTCGCTGGAATGATTGGTCTTGGTCAGCAGGCGGCCATTCGAATCGCGGAACTCAACGTGCCACGGATTTTCCAGGACCGTCACCGAACCGGCTTCGCTGGTGTAACGGCACCCGCCAGGGATGCGCTGCATTTTCCATGAATTGTCCTGGGGTGGATCGCCGGCCAGCATGAGCGATGGCTGGTCCGGTTTAACTTGGGTGCTAGTTCTGATCCGGATGCGCACGGTGCGCGCAGAAACAAACTCTATCGAGAACCCAAGAGATGGATCGATAGCGTACTCGCCCGCGGGGAATGTTATTCCCTCGAACGGCACTAGAGTCGGCACCATCTCGTTGAAAGCGATCCGAGGGTACAATTGATGGCGCTGCCAAGTAATTGCGCCGCGCCCACTCTCCGGATCGAAGCTCTCCAGACGATCTGCCAGGAAATAAGTGTTGTTGTAGTCATGGAAATCGCTGCTGACATCGACCAAGTCGTTCAACACGCCTGGGGACTGATTCGCCGAGCCCGCATGACAGACGCAAGCAGCAAGAAAACAGAAAACCATGGCGCAAAGCCAACTGGGAAGGAGAGTGCTGAAGCCTCCCGACCGGGTCTTTGCGACACTGGCCGTCGCTCCCGATCCTCGCTTGAGAATTCCAAAACTTTTCATCTGGATACTTTCACCTCTCTTGGGTCCCCCAAAGAAGTCGTAGGTACCATAGGCGTGAAAGACGTGGCGGAGATCGTTGCCCGTGGGACTGCAGCCGGCCGCAAAGCGCGCCGGGGCCTCTATGCAGCGATTGCTGCACCGGCGGAACGATCTGTTTCGGGGGAAACTAACCGAACAGGTTCGTGCCTTTCATGTCTTCGGCTGCCTGTTTTTTTGCCTTCTTTGCTTCATCCTTGGCGTTGACGTTAGCCGCCATTTGTTCGATTGCCTTCTGCATGCTGACCGAACCCTTGCCCGTTGTTTTAGCCTTGAGATCGGCAAACGGAACCTTCAAGTTTTGCGCCACGTGGATTGCGGTAACGCACTGCTCCAGCGTCTTGAAGCCGGCACAGGCTTGCTGCGGGGTCATTTCAGCAGGAAGCATGTCCTTCAGCTTGGCGGAGAGTTTCGCGTCATCGTGCAGCACTTGGTCGATCGACTTCATCTGCAAATCGTTCGTGGGACCGGCGGTATCGGGCTTGCCGGAATTGATTGCGGGCTGCCCTGCGCCGCCGGCACCATGAATGGGAGCTTGTCCAAAAGCCAACGCCGATGCCAGAACCGCTGCCACAACCAACTCCCGAATCATGATTCGTCTCCTCTCGAAATTATTCGAGTCGTCCCTCAAGGGAACAAGTACCCAGTCGCCATACAAATGCCAGACTAGAACTCAAAGTTCACGCGAACCTCGATGACTCTTGGATTTGCGGTCACATTTTCAGTTTGTCCGAAAGTGTTGTCCTGCAGTCCTGCGTCGCCAACGTTCCACCCCGGATGGTTGAACAGGTTAAAAAATTCGCCTTGGACATTGAGCCTCATGCCTTCCGCAATGGCAACCGCTTTGCTGACCGACATGTTGGTGTTGAAGTGGCCCAGGCCATGAAACCAGGGAAGAGCGCCGACTGTGCCCGGAGTCTCATTGGGCGTGATCAAAGAAGAAGCCTGCCCGTTGGCGGCGATGAACTTGGGACTGATCCAGGTCCTCGCATTGGGGACATTCCCTGTACAAGTACCAGGTGGGCACGGAAGTGGATACACCCCGATGGCGTGTTGGATTTGAGACGCCGTCACACCGTTCAGGTTGATCCCCCCGTCGAAGAGATTGTTGTAGGTGTCGTTGCCGCCGAACAACTGGAACGGGGCGCCGCTCGTGTAGTTGATAACGGTGCCTAATGTCCATCCGCCGACGGCTCGATCCAGCAGGCCATTGCCGTTCAGGAAGGATTTGCCCTTTCCGAAGGGAAGGTCGTAAGTGCCATAGGCATTCAACAGGTGACGGAAATCGTTCACAGACGGTCCATAGGCCAAGTGCATGTTGCGCAGTGTGTCCTGCGACGTCATGGCCAGGTTCTTACTCCACGTGTAATTGGCGTTGAACTGCATGCCGTGAAACGACTTTTGGCGGAATTCAAGTTGCAGGCCGTTATAGGTGGAATACCCCACCGAGTTCAGATATCCCACGCCGCTGCCGGCGGCATACGGGTTAGCCTGTAAGAGGTTTTCCGGATAGCTGCCACCCGCTCCGGAGTATCCAGTGTTGGCCACGCAGGCTGCACCGACCGGCCCCGATGTGGGAACGAGGTTGCAGAAGTAGTTGGCATTATAGCCATACGGGCTTGCGATCTGGTTTGCCATGCTGCCGACTTGCCCTAACGTCAGTTCCTGGATGAACGGATTGTAGGGACCGTAGTCGAGCAGCGGCACACCCGGACCGCCGGACGGTTCACCGGCAAAGGCGGCGTCAAAGATTGGCGTGGCTGTCTGACCGGGATAGCCGTTGTTGGCGAATGAGTTTATCCCGTTTGCCTGGTTGATTTTCAGATTGTTCTGCGCCGCCTTGAACTGCGCCAAGAACGAATTCGGATCGCCATGCCCTTGGCCAAAAATATTCACTTCATTGATATTCTCTCCCACCCATTCGTGAACGCCGCGATTACCGACATAGCGAATTTCGATGGCTTGGTTCTTCCCGAGTTCGCGCTGTAGCCCGACGTTCCAAGATTGAATGTAGGGCTGCGCGATATGTGGATTCATGCCGCCAAGCGATGCCTGCCACGCCTCCGAGGATTCGGAGAGCTGTGCCGAGTAGCTGGTGGGCGAGATGAAATATTGCGACTGGGGCGGCCCATTGCCGCTTAAGTAGTTGCTGAAGGACACACTGCCCGCCGGATAGTATCCGGCGCCCGTTGTCCCAGGAGCCGCGCCCTGAGTTTGGTAGTTCTGATAAAAGAACGATCCATAATTCGAGGCGTAGATCCAGAAGCTCTGGTACTGTTCCGTGTACCGCCGCAGAGAATATCCAGTGCGAAGTACCGTCTTGCCGCCTCCCGTCAGCTTACCCAGCCAGCCTTCGGTGGACTGCGGACTCCAGGCAATCCCCACGGTTGGTTGTGGACTTACATTCCACGGACTGTAGGCATGGTCGCGGGCAATGTACGAGGGGTCGGGATCGCCCAGCAACGAACCCGGGTTGAAGAGGTTGTTCAAACCGCTCGGCCCAAAGATCCCGGCCTGGTTGGGACTGAAATAGATGCCGTTCAGGTCGTGATCGTCGCCGGTGAAATCCCAGCGCAGCCCATAGTTGACGGTGAGGTTCGGGCGTACCCGCCACGAGTCCTGGACATACAGGCCCCACGCCTTCTGCAATTCATCCAGATTCACCCCACCGTATTGCGAATAGGTATGCGTTTGAGGATTGACTGGATGGCTGCCCGCAATGATCCCGATGTCGCCCGTGAGGATCGCGTAGTAACCCTGGATCGCCCCTATCAGGTTCGAGGGGACCGCGGACAAGGCTGGATTGCTCGAGTTGAAAACATTGTTCATCGGATCGCCGGGCCAGTCGCCGAAAACCACGTTGTCATAGCCCAGGGGAGCATTCCAGTAGTGGTCCTGTTCCCGGTAGAAGCTGCCGCCAAAGGTCAGATTATGGGACTTGTGCTGCCAGACCACATTGTCCGAAAAACTGATCAGCGGATAGAAATTCGAGATTGCCGAGTACCAGAAATACTGATTAACGTTATTGAGGCCATCCGGCCCAGCCCACCAGTTGATAAACTTGTATTTTTCCGGATCTTGGGACTGGTTCTCGGAATTACTGGCATAGTTATAAAGATATCCGCCCCGGAACTGGTTGATCAACGTGGGCTTAATCGTATAGTCGAACCCCAGCGACGCCGTGTAGGCGTTCGATTTGTATCCGGCTGTCTGGAACGCAAAGGCCTGCCCTGGGAACAGCGGCGCGTAGGTCGTTGGCCATCTGATCTTGGTTTCGTTGAGAGCGAAGTTTACGCGCAATTTCTGGGTCGCGTTGTAGTCCACGCGAAACGTCGGGTAGTAGAAGTACTGGTTGTTGGGCTCATGGAAGGCGAGTGTATCGACGTTGTACAACCCGAAACCCTGTAGGGACTCCACCGTACCGCCTGACAAGGAGCTATTAATCGCCGACAACTCCGCCGCCACCCCGGAGTCCACCGTGGTTGCGAGGCCGGATTGCGCAGCGGCCAGGGTAAACAGATTGACGGTCTGAATCGAGCCGTCCACTGTGCTCTTGTAGGTATAGATCCCGCTCTGCATGTCGGGCGTCATGAAGTTCGGGGCCAGTTGCTGCGAGCCGGGAATGCCGTCCCTCTCAAAACCGAAGAAGAAGAACAGTTTGTCCTTGAGAATGGGACCGCCCACGCTCCCGCCGAGGTCGGTCTTGTGGAACTTGCTTATGGGAACTTGGTAAAAGTCGTTCATCCACGAGTTGGCGTTGAAGGAAGAATTTTGCAAATCTCCAAACAGGCGCCCGTGGAAGCGGTTCGTGCCACGCCGTGTAATAAAGGCAACCTGCATATTGGCCTGCCCATACCCCTGGTTGACGTCAAGTTGGTCGGTCTGAACTGCCATTTCTTCGATGTTCTGGATACGGGGCGAAGCAGCGGCATACGTGTTGCCGCCATCTTTGAAGCGGCTGCTGTTTCCAATCATTCCGTCAATGCTGTTCACTTGCGCCGCGGGAGGCAATCCGTTCCAAGTCGAGACGCCGTTGGTCCCAGGGGTATATCCGGAGATTAAGGTGGTTAACTGGGTCAGGTCGCGATCGACGCCGAACGGCAAATTCTCAATTTCCTTCAGGTCGATGGTCGTGCCGATCGCCGAGGAGGTGGATTCCACCAGGGGCGCCTCGTCTGCTTTGACCTCGATAGTTTCGTGAATAGCGGCCACCTTCAAAGTCACGTTGACATCCGTGACGCGGGCAGCATGCACGGTGACGGAATCGTAGACCACCGACGCGTACCCGCTCTTGGAGGCAGTGAGCTTATAGGTCGAGATGTTTAGTCCCACAAAGCTGTACGCGCCACTACTCTGGGTTGTGCCTTTGCGGATGTCGTTGGTGGCGAGATCCTGAAGGGTGAGGTCGGCGCCGGGCACAACACCGCCACTCTGATCGGAAACGCTGACCGTAACCGTACCCTGCGAACCGGTTTGTGCACTCAAGAAAACCACGGTTGTGAAAACTATTGCTGTAACGGCCGCCAAGTACCGGGCTTTGCTCATAATCCCGCTCCTCTCCAACACCGAAGTAAACGTTTACACACGCGCTAAAAAGACGCTCTATATTTTATACAAGTTTCAGCCAATTTTCATACTCCGAACGCTATCGCCTTGTCAAGCGGGAATATTGCAGTGTCGTTAGCACATGATATG
>PLIC01000056.1 GCA_003139995.1 Candidatus Acidiflorens stordalenmirensis
CCCTCTGTGAGACATTCGGGTTAGTCCGTTTTTCAGAACCGGGACGTGGAAGTTCATCAGGAGCCCCACTCTCTTCTTAGCCAGCCTCAAATACGATAAGAGTTGCGCTTCGTGAATGGGAAGTAATTTTTCGACTGCTTTGATTTCAACGATGATTTCGTCTTCCACGACCATGTCAAGGCGATAGCCACAATCGAGTTGCACTTCTTTATAGACGACCGGCAGCGATTTTTGCTCCTCCACTTTCAGGCCAAGCTGCCTCAGTTCAAAAACCAGACATGATTCGTAGGCAGATTCCAGCAAGCCTGGTCCAAGATGGCGATGAACTTCGATGGCCGCGCCGATGATGCGGCGCGAAATCTGATCGAGTCTATCATTTTCCTGCATTTGCTATTCACCGCCGAGACGCAGAGGTCGCCGAGAAAAGCTAATTCTTACTAGTGCGTCTCGTGGGTCAGAGTGAAACTAGGGCCCCAAGTTTCCGATGCTTACAACAAACAGCAGGTCCTTCGCTTCGCTCAGGATGACAAATCTTTATTGGACAAGCCGTAATTCACCCGGACCATCATGTCTAAATTCTCATCTATCAAAGCCCACCTCGGCGCCCTCTGCGTCTCGGCGGTGAATGACTCTATGGATACAACCGATGCAACATGCGCGGGAAGGGGATGGTCTCGCGCACGTGCTCCAATCCGCAGATCCAGGCTACGGCTCGCTCGATGCCCATGCCGAAGCCGGAGTGGGGGACGCTGCCGTACTTGCGGAGATCAAGATACCACTTGAAGGCTTCTTCGGGCAGGTTGTGCTCGTGAATGCGCTGGAGGAGCAAGTCGTGCGAAGCCGTACGCTGCGATCCGCCAATGATTTCGCCGTAGCCTTCGGGAGCGAGGACGTCGACGCAGAGCGCGAGTTCGGGGCGCTGGGGGTCGGGTTCCATGTAGAACGCCTTCACGCTGGCCGGATAGCGATGGACCATGACGGGCAGGTCGTAGAGCGATGAGAGATAGGTTTCGTCGGGCGAGCCGAGGTCTCCGCCCCACTCGAACTTATTTTCGAGCTTGCCTTCAGCGTGACCCGCCTGCAATTTCGTGACGGCTTCGTCGTAGGTGATGCGCGGGAAGGGCGCATCGATTTTCTCGAGCTTCGCGAGATTGCGGCCGATGGTTTCGAGGTCGGGACGGCGACGATCGAGGCAGCGTTTTACCAAGAAGATTAGCAAGCCTTCGGCGAGTTCCATCACGTCGTCGAGCGTGCCGTAGGCGACTTCAGGTTCGACCATCCAGAATTCGGTGAGATGGCGGCGGGTCTTGGATTTTTCGGCGCGGAAGGTTGGGCCGAACGAGTAGACCTTGCCCAGCGCCATGGCGGTGGCCTCGATGTAGAGCTGGCCGGACTGTGTTAGGTAAGCCTGCTCTTCGAAATAGTCCACGGGGAAGAGCGTGGAGGTCCCTTCGCAGGCGGCGGGCGTGAGGATGGGCGGATCGGTGAGCGTGAATCCGTTGGTGTCGAAAAAATCGCGCGTGGCGCGAATGATTTCGGCGCGCACGCGCAGGATGGAGGCCTGGCGCTGGGAGCGCAGCCAAAGATGGCGGTGCTCCATCAAGAAGTCAACGCCGTGCTCTTTGGGAGTGATGGGATAAGGATCGGCTTCGGGCACGCGCTGCACGACCTCGACGTTCGAGACATCGAGTTCATAGCCGCCGGGAGCGCGCTTATCGGCGCGGACTTTGCCTTCGACGATCACGCTCGATTCCTGTGTGAGGCCTTTGATGGCCTCGAAAACTTCGGGCGGGACGGCATTCTTCGGGACTACTCCCTGGATGACGCCGGAGCCGTCGCGGAATTGAGGGAAGAGAAGCTTGCCGCTTTCGCGGAGGTTGTAAAGCCATCCGCGAATGGTGACGGACTGGCCTTCGTGGGCGCCGATTTGTGCAATGGTGCTGATGGGTGAGGACATATAGCTTTTTACCGCCGAGACGCGGAGCGCGCCGAGAAAAGCTAATTCGTGCTTATTCGTCTCGCGGGTCAGAGCGAAATTCGAACATCAGTTTTCTGATGGCGCTGACAACAGCAGGTCCTTCGCTTCGCTCAGGATGACAAATCTTAATTGACAACGTAATCCGCCCGGGAATACAAGTCTAAATTCTCATCGATCAAAAGTTCAACTCGGGGTTCTCGGCGCTCTCGGCGTCTCGGCGGTGATCTACGAATCTTCCAGCTTTTGAAAGGTTGCGATCACTGCCTCGCTGGGGCTCTTTTTTTCTTCGCCGTCGACTTCCAGCAACAGGGGCGGCTTTTGCGGCGCGGTGCGCAACAATTCCATGGTCTGTTTCCAGTCGATCGATCCGCAGCCGGGCCAGAGGTGCGAGTCTTTCTCTTTGTTGTTGTCGTGCACGTGGGTGGAGCAGATGTAGTTCTTCAGAATGGCGAAGGCTTCGGGAATGCCTTCCATCATGTGGGCGTGACCGCAATCGAAGCAGACGCCGATGTCGTCAAAACGCATCATTCTGATGAACTCAACGAGGCGCTCGGGCGTGGATAGTTCGTTGGGAATATTTTCCACGAGCACTCTGACGCCGAGCGGTTTGGCGAAGGCGCGCAAATGTTCGACGGAAGTCATGGCGGCTTCGAATTTCTTTTCGTCGAAAGTGTCGTCGGGATTGCCGATGTGTTGCACGAGAAAGCGGAACGGGATATGCTCGGCAATTTCGAGGGCGCGTTTGATCTCGTCCATGGCATCGATGCGGTGGGCGCGGTCGGTAGAGGCGATGTTGACGGGCGGCGAACCGGTGCGTCCCCACTCATAGTCGGAGTACAACGGCGCGTGCACGGAATTGAGTGGAATGCCAGTGGAGCGGAACCAGTCGGCAATTTCGCGGACATGCTGCTTGCGATTGGCGTAGTCGAAGTGCTGACGGGCGGCGAAGATTTCGATCGACTGGGTTCCAGCCTTAACGAGCTCGTCGAGCAAGCCGGGATGGAGCCGTTCCTTCACATAGACGTAGGTCGATACCGCCCTTTGCATCAGTAACCCACCGCCTTCCCGTTGTTGCGTCCGTCGCTGGCGCCGAGGCGCTCGCCGGTGTTGGGGTCAACCATGATGCACTCGCCGTCTCCCCAGAAATGGTCGACCTTCAGCTTGTGTCCTTTGGAACTGAGAAGATTCATTGTATCGGGAGAAAGGCGGTCTTCGACGAGAATCTCATCGGGGAGCCACTGATGATGAAACCTGGGCGCGTTGACGGCTTCCTGGATGTCGAGTGAGAAATCAACCACGCCGATGAGGATGTTGGCGACGGTGGTGATGATGGTGGGGCCGCCGGGCGAGCCCAGAACNNGGGCCGATGGCATTGGCCGGACCCTGGATCAGTCCGTAGCTGTTGGGGACGCCTTGTTTGACGGTGAAGTCGTCCATTTCATCGTTGAGCAGGAAGCCGAGGCCTGCGGCGGTGACGCGGGAGCCGAAGGAGTCGTTGAGNNAGTTCGCTGAACGACGGGCGCTTCAGATCTTTGCTTACGCTGGCGTGGTTGAGGTCGATGGAGTCGCGCCATGCGGCGGCGTACTTTTTGTCGATGAGCTGCGCGACGGGAACTTTGGCGAAGTCGGGATCGCCCATGAATTCGGCGCGATCGTAGAAGGCGCGACGGAAGGCTTCGGCTTCGAGGTGGATGGCGCCGGCGGAGCGGTTGCCGAGTTTCGCGAGGTCGAAGCCCTCGAGGATATTGAGGATTTCGACGAGCGCGACTCCGCCGGAAGATGGAGGCGGAGCGCTGATAATGTCGTAGCCGCGATAGGAACCGCGAAGGGGCTCGCGTTCTTTGACTTCGTAGGCGGCGAGGTCGGCGGTGGTGATGAGGCCTCCGCCTTTGTGGATGGCCGCGGCCAGTTCGCGGGCCATGGCGCCGTGATAGAACTCATCGGGATTTTTGGCGATGCGTTCGAGCGTGCGGGCGAGTTCGGGCTGCTTGAATAGTTCGCCGGGCTGGTAGTAGTTTCCGTTGCGCTGGAAAATGCGTTTGGATTCGGGAAACTGGGCGAGATACTCATCTTCTTTCAGCGCTTGCGCGTCTTCGTAGGCTAGCGGAAAGCCATCGCGGGCGAGCTTGATGGCGGGAGCGATTACCTTTCCTAGCGACAGCTTTCCGTATTGTTTTTCCGCGTAGACGAGGGCGGCCACGGTGCCGGGGACACCGATGGATTTGTATCCGACGACGCTGGAGTCTTTGCTGGAGTCTGGGAGAACGTTGCCCTGGGCGTCGAGATACATGTTCTCGGTGGCAGCGGCGGGCGCTTTTTCGCGGAAGTCGATGAAATGAGTGTTGCCGTTGGCGCTGCGGAGAAGAAGGAAGCCGCCTCCGCCGAGATTTCCAGCCTGAGGATGCACGACGGCGAGCGCGAAGCCGGTGGCGACGGCGGCATCGACCGCATTGCCGCCAGAGCGCAGCATCTCAACGCCGGCGCGCGAGGCGAGCTCGTGGACGCTGGTCACGACAGCGTGCGGAGCGTACGTCGGGCGCAGAGGCGCGGCCACGACGGTCGTGGCGAGCAGAGCGCACAGGCTGCAGAGGATTAGAGAACGTCTCAGGGAACTATGTTGAATGCGCATGGATTGGGGCGACGAACATACGAGGCTAGTCCAGGGGTTGCGGGGAGTCAAACCGGTTTACCGCCGAGACGCGGAGGGCGCCGAGAAAGGCTTAACCACAGGGCACAGACAAGCACAGGGGAGACCTTTTCACTTTTTGCGGCGCTTGCTTGGCGTCTTCTTGCGCGCGGCTTTCTTCTTTGGCGCTTTGACTACGACCAAGTCGTAGGACTGGCGAATGAGGGCTTCGAGTTCGCTGGAGGGCAGGACGTTAGAGTTTTCGAGAAGGATCCATTTGTAGCGGCCGACATACGGGGCTTGGGAGATGCCTTCGATTTCGAGCAGTTCGTGGAATTGTTCCGGAGCGCACTTCAAGGTGATTGGTGTGAGGTTGCCTTGGGAGAGGTCCACCATAGCGAATATCTTGCCGCGCACTTTGAAGCACAGGGTTTCGCCCCACTGCAGCTTCTCGGTCGAGTCGGGGAGCGAGAGGCAGAGCTTGCGAATCCAGTCGACGTCGGGCATGTGGAAGATGATAGCGCGGGAACGAGAGACTCGACTCTGACTTGTATCGCAGCGATGTCATCGGAACCTGCTTCAGCCAGTGAAGGACCTATGAATTTCTGCTGCTCGCAAGGGATGCATAGGTCCTTCGCTTCGCTCAGGATGACAGCGCAAAGTTAACGAGACACAAGCTAGTCCCGCCGTCAAGCAGGCGGTGGCTCTTTGATCAATGTCGCTTTGCTGTAGGCCAGGGTGAAGCCTAACCGCTCGGCATTGCGCATAGATATTGTGCCGCCCTGGGTGACGATGACAGCGTACTCGCATCCGGCTTGGGCTGCGACTTCTAGCCTTCTTTGCAAAACGGCGGTTTGCAGGCCGCAGCGTCGATACGGCTTGAGCGTGCCAGCCCCGAAGAGCGCGACGATTTTGTGTTCGGGGATGATGAGGCCGGCTCCGGTGGCTACAAGTTTGGTGTCGGCCTCGGCGACGAAGGTGATCGCTCCAGGGAAGGCGAACAGAGGAGCCAGCATTTCGTCGAAGCCCGAAGGCTCGCCGCCGTAGGGAAAGAAGCTTTCGCGGACGATGGCGCTGAACGCGAGCGCTTCTTCGCAGTTGCCGGGTCGGATTGTAAAGCCCCCCGGTCCGGGTGGAAAAGTTTCGGCGGGATCGAGCTTGCGGGCTAGAACGTTGTTGAGTTCGGCGATTCCGTAGCCGCGCTTCCGGGCGATTTCGAGGAGGCTGATGTCGGTGAGGGGACAGTAGTCGAGTTGAGCGGGGGCTTTGCGGGAGTAATAGAAGTTTTCGAGTTGGTCGAAGTCGGCTTCGGTGACGGGAGCGTCGAAGCCCATTCCGACGGCGCGTCCGATGGGCGAACCGAGTCCGGCGAAGATCATGTGGCCTCCGGCGATTGGCTCGACGGCGGAGCCGATGTGAGGGCGCATCTTCTGGTCGGCGTGGGCGTGGTGTATTTGCGGCATTTCCTCGGCAGATTCAAAACGGCGGGCGAGAGCCCGATCTACGAATTGCATGGTAGTGATCCTTTCGCGGTTTGGGGCAACGTTGGGAGGGACACGTGGCGAACGCGCACACTTCGGACGCGGTGTCGCCAGGAAAGCGGCGGCGAATTAGCGGACGGCGGTCATAAGCTGGGGGATAGGATAACGCGGGCGGGTCGCCCGCGTCCACACTAACTCCTACACCTGGTCTCTGGCTTCGCCCAACACCACGTTTACTTCCAGTTGTTTCTTCCCGCGGAAGATAGTTACTTTCACGGTGTCGCCGGCGCGGTGTTTGTTCATGATTTGGGCCAGGATTTGCTGGCTCTCGATTTTTTCTCCATTGATGGCAACGATTAAATCTCCTCCGAGCATAATGGGGATGTTGCCGAGGTAGGCGCGCTCGGTGCCGCCGCGCAAACCGGCGCGGTCGGCAGCGCCTCCAGAAATGGCCTGCTGGATGAGCAATCCGTAATCGGCGGCAAGACCAGTCTCGGCGGCGAATTCGGGATCGATGGGAATGGTGCGGACGCCGAGGGCGGGACGGCGGACGCGTCCGAGGGTGACCAGATCGTTGACCACGGCTTTGGCGGTGTTGATGGGGATGGCGAAGCCGATGCCGGCGCTTTGGCCGACGCTACTGGCGATCATGGTGTTGATGCCGATGACTTCGCCGTGCCAGTTGAGCAGCGGGCCGCCGGAGTTGCCGGGATTGATGGCGGCGTCGGTCTGAATGGCTTCTTCGATGACTAGGCCGTCGGGCTCCTGCACCTGGCGAATGGAACTGACGATGCCGAGCGTGAGGGTTCCGGCGAGGCCGAAGGGATTGCCGATGGCGTAAACCTTCTGGCCGACTTGCAGATTGGAGGAGTCACCGAGGGTCATTGGCTGCAGGTCGGGAGCTTTGATCTGCACGATGGCCAAATCATGGGACTTGTCGGTGCCGACGATAGTGGCTGGATATTTCTTGTGGTTGTGGAGCGTGACCTCGACCTTACGGGCATCGGCGATGACGTGATAGTTGGTGAGGATGTGTCCTTCTTTGTCGATGACGAAACCGGAGCCCTGGCCTTCCTGCGGGACCAGACCGTAGAAGAAGTCGAAAGTCATGACGCGCGAGGTGATGTTGACGACGGACGCGATGTTCTTACGGTAAACGCTGATGTTGTTCTGCTCTTCGGCGTCGAGCGATTCGCCGCCTGCGGCCTCGATGATTTCTACGCGCTGCGGATGGCCGATCCAACTGGGCGGATAAAGACGTCCGTTGCGGTAGGTGGTGAAGTAAAAGAAGGCGGACGCCAGAACAATTGCGAAAAGAAATGGACGCAAGAATTTCATCGTGGTTGATCCTTCAAAGCCTGCAACTTGAATTCTAGCGAAAAAGTGGGATTTGCCGCAGAGGACGCTGAGTGCGCGGAGAAAAACTTCTACGAGGCTACCTGCTGTCAACTGTGTTGCTCCAGCGCATGCGGTTGAGGTCTTCGAAAGAACTCCCTGCGACGGTCCAGCCAGGGTACACAGTGTAGGGGTCCTTCGACTTCGCCGCTCCGTGCGCTTCGCGAACGGAGCGGCTGCGCTCAGGATGACAGTGCGGATTTATGGCGCGAACTTTTTCATGGCGTGGACTTTGGCTTGCCCCAGCCGCCTCCGCCTGGGGATTCTATGCGGACTCTTTCTCCTGCACGCAGGCGGACGCTGGTTTTGCCGGGGATTTCTTCCGCTGTACCGTCACGCCGAATGATCAGGGTGCGTCCGGGAGCGGCGTCGGCTCCTCCGGCCAAGCCATAGGGTCCGCGGGAACGGCGGTCGGCGAGCAGCGTGACTTGGGCATCGGTTAAGATTTCGATTTCACGGACTATTCCATCGCCTCCCGTGTGGAGGCCTGCGCCTCCACTTTTGGAGCGAAGAGAATATTGCCGGAGGCGAATCGGGTAGGCGTATTCGAGGGCCTCGGCAGGGGTGTTGAGGGAGTTGGTCATGTGGGTGTGGATACCGGAGACTCCATCTTTAGTGCAGCGCGCGCCCATGCCTCCGGCGATGGTCTCGTAATAGGCGAAGGGTTCGCCGGAGCGGGGATCGATGCCGCCGATGGTGAGGTTGTTCATGGTGCCGGAAGCGGCGGCGGGGATGCGGTCGGGAATGGCCTGCGCCAGCGCTTTCAGCAGCACGTCGACAATTCGCTGCGAAGTCTCGACGTTGCCACCAGCGACGGCGGCGGGCGGCTTGGCGTTGACCACGGTGCCCGAGGGAGCGATGACACGGATGGGGCGCATGAGACCAGAGGTTGCGGGCACGTCTTCGCGGAGCAGACAGCGGAAGACGTAGAAGCAAGCCGAGTAGGTGATGGCCTCGACCGCGTTGATTGCGCCCTGGACTTGCGGATCGCTGCCGGTAAAGTCGATGGTGACTTGGGCGGGCGGCTTGTGGCTCGATTTGGAAGAAGCCGCGGCAAGCCGCGTCTCTACAGGGAATTTCTTGACTGGCTTGACTTGGATGGTCACGGCTATGCGCACGGGTTTATCTTCTACGCCATCGTTGTCGAGGAAATCTTCTGCCTGGTAGCGGCCGGGCGGGATGGTGCGCAGAAAGGCGCGCATCATTTCTTCGGAATAGACGAGCAGATCGGCGGCGGCTTGTTTAGCGCGGGCGATTCCGTAGCGGGCGCAGATTTCACGGAGGCGCTGGGCTCCGGTCTGGCAAGCGGCGATCTGAGCGCCGAGGTCGCCTTCGCGCTCTTCGGGCGTGCGGACGTTATTGAGGAGGAGGGCCAACACATCGGCGACGAGTTTTCCGCCGCGCATGATTTTTACGGGCGGGATGCGGAGGCCTTCCTGGTAGATTTCGCGGCAGGGGCCAATGGAGCCCGGGTAAGTTCCGCCGACATCGGCGTGGTGGGCGCGGCTGGCGACGTAGAAGTCGGGCGTTGTCTGGTGGCGGGGCTTTGCCCCGCCGGGACGGGGCCGAGCCCCGTCACCACACGTTCCGTTAACATGCACCGGCATGACCAGCGTTATGTCGGGGAGGTGGGTGCCGCCGCGGAACGGATCGTTGAGGATGACGACGTCGCCGGGTTCGAGAGGGCATTGGTTTACAGCCGCGCGTACGGACATCGGCATGGAGCCTAAGTGCACCGGCATGTGATCGCCCATGGCGATGACCTGGCCTGCGGAATCGAAGACGGCGCAGGAGTAGTCGCGGCGCTCTTTGATGTTGGGCGAGAAGGAAGTGCGGCGCAGCGTGGCTCCCATTTCTTCGGCGATGGAGTGGTAGAGGTTCTTGAAGACCTCGAGTTCGACAGGATCACGCATGTCGGTGACGAGTGTACGTCAACTCGGGGTGATTGTGGGTTATACTAGCCGACTTCCCCAAGTAACAGAATGCTGATCGGAGGTTCTCGATGCGGTCTCTTGCGGTGTTTGTTACGCTCGTGGCTATGCTCTCGGTTAGCGCAGCCCAGGATGGATTTCAGGTCGGCGATTTCGTCAAGCAGCATTTGAATTCCATCGGGACCGAGCAGGCACGGGCGGCAGTGAAGAACCGTGGAGTCGGGGGAAACGTGAGTTTTCAGATAGTGACCGGCGGTTCGACGCGCCACGACGGCAAGCAGGTCCTAATCTCGGAAGGCGACAAGCTGGTCTCATTGTTCCAGTTTCCCAATGGCAGCTACCCCGGCGAGCGGTTTGTGAGCGATGGCAAAAAGGTCGTCGTCGCAGAGACAAAAGCCTCCGTCCATTCCCCTCTGGGCGAGTTTGTTTTAGCGCACAGCGAGATTCTTACCGAAGGTCTATGGGGTGGCACGCTCTCGACCGGGTGGGCTCTGGCCCACTTGGACGAGCGTCTTGCGAAACTGCAGGATCGCGGTTTGAAGAAAGTGGACGGCCGTGAGCTTCATCGAGTAGACTACGTGCCCAAGAAACCTAGTGATCTACAGATCGAACTCTATTTTGAGCCTGACACCTTTCGGCACGTCATGACCGTTTACTCATTCACGGCCGCTCCAGTGATGGTTCACTCTTGGCGTGAAGACACGCGGCAGCAGGAGTTGCATTACCGGCTCGAAGAACGATTTGCCGATTTCAAGAGCATTGACAACCTCACACTACCGAGCCGGTGGACCATACAGTTCACCCCCGAAAGGGCGAAGGCAGCTAAGATCTACCAGTTTGACGTGACCGAGACAAGCCTTTCCCACAACGTGCAGATCGATCCGAAGAACTTCGAAGTTAAGTAAGTTCTTTACCCTGCGGGTCTGAGGCGGCCGGTGCTACACTCGTCTAATTATGGCGGAAGGGCGTTCGCGGATTTGGGTGTGGTTTCTTGTGGGCGGCGGGCTGTTTGCGCTGTTCGTGGTGGCCGTCTTTACTCTCGTTTACTTGAGTTTCGGCGGCGGGGATGAGGAATCGTTCTCCGGCTTCGGGCCCAAGATCGCCGTGGTTGAGCTCGAAGGCGTAATTTTCTCTCCCAAGCAGATCGTGCCACAGCTTAAGAAGTTTGCCGATGACGATTCCGTCAAGGCCATCGTCATTCATGTGAATTCGCCTGGAGGCGGCGTGGCCGCGTCGGAGGAGATTTACCGGGAAGTGAAGCGGATTCGGGACGAAAAGAAGAAACGGATTGTGGCTTCGATTGAGACCGTGGGCGCGAGCGGAGCATATTACGTGGCGTCGGCGACCAACAAGATTTATGCGGATAAGGGCAGCGTGGTGGGATCGATCGGCGTGATTGCGGAGTGGGTGAATTATGGCGAGCTTCTGCGCTGGGCGAAGCTGAACGCGATCACGATGAAGGCGGGAGAATTCAAGGACACGGGCAGCCCGACGCGCGAAATGACGCCCGCGGAACGTGAGTATTTTCAAGGCTTGATCGATAACATGTGCACGCAGTTCATCCAGGCGGTGGCCGACGGGAGACATGCGAAGGAAGAAGACATCCGCGTCATCGCGAACGGAAAAGTCTGGACCGGCGAGCAGGCGCTTTCGCTGAAACTGGTGGATCAGATCGCGGATTTCGAAGGGGCGGTGAAGGATACAGCGCGGGCGGTGAATATCTCCGGCGAACCGACACTGGTGTGGCCGCCGAAACAGAAGCGGTCGGGACTGGATCTGCTGTTTGGCGATGTTTCCGATTATTTGCCCACGCGCGAGAAACTGTTGGAGCAGCAAGTCGGCTTTTATTATCTTTGGAGGTAGCAGCATATTTCCCAGTTCTCAGTTCTCAGAAGCAGCGCCGGCGTCCTTGCCCTGAGAACTGGGAACTGGGAACTGAGAACTGTACTTGCACAGAACCCCTTAAATTTGAGAAGGTTATAGGCAGGCGCATTGCAACAGCGGGGGGCGGCAAAGCCCTCGGCCACGGAACCATACGTAGGGGACCGGCCCCAAAGGGAGCAAAAGGCTTATGACGAAGGCTGACCTGATCGAAGAAGTTTCCCGGCTGGCGGAACTCACCCGCAAAGACAGCGAAGTGATTGTGGACACGATCTTTGACAGCGTGGTGCGTTCACTGCGAGTGGGCGACAAAATCGAAATACGCGGGTTTGGCAGTTTCCGCACGCGCCAGCGCAAACCGCGCGTGGGCCGAAACCCGAAAACGGGTGACCGCGTGGAAGTCCCGGCGAAGAAGATCCCGTTCTTCAAGCCCAGCAAGGAATTAAAAGACCTGGTGAACAACAGTGCGGCGGAAGTTACTCCGCCAGCGCCGCCCGCGGCGCCTGGCGCGAACTAGAGGCGGCGCCTCGCAGGCGTGCGGCAGAAATCCACGCTGTGGTCCTGAGCGAGGCGAAGGATCTATGCACTGCGATTCAGATCTATAAGTCCTTCCCCTTCGGCTCCGCTCAGGGTCAGGATGGCACTTCACAGTTAGTCGAGGAATTCCGGTCAGCGGGATGGGGCATGCGCGTGCCTATTTTGCGAGGACTTCGACGGCGGGGAAGGATTGGGCGTTGGTGAAGGTGCGCTCTGGCGGCAGCGTGCCGGTGGCAATCGATTTCGCCATCATCTCAATCGCCAGATCCGCATTCGGCGGAATGAAAATGGTCGCGGTGAGCAGCTTGCGGCGCACCCACTCTTGCCCGGTCTTGGGCATTCCATCGCAACCGAGAAACGGCATCTTCTGCAACTGCTCGCGCATTTCGCGGCATTCTTCGAAGGCTTTGCGGGCTCCCATGGCCATGGAATCGTCCTGTGCGCAGACGGCCCCAATTCGGGCCTGGCGCGAAGTGGAAAGCAGGAGCCACGAGCCGACCGTTTTGTAGGCGCTGGCTTCGGTCCACTGGGCCTTCAGGACGCGAAGTTGCACGCCGCTAGGTTTGGTCTCGAGCACCCCGGCATAGCGTTGTTTGGCGGCCAAACTTTCGGAGGGACCTTGAATGTAGAGAACGTTTCCGCCAACGGGGAACAGGGCGCTCAGTTGCTGTCCCTGAATGCGGCCAATCTCTTCGTGGTTCGAGGTGATGGAAAATGTGGGCACAGGGAAGAGGCGGCGGAGTTCCGCAATGTAGTCGGCGTCGCGATTTAGCAGCACCACTCCGATTCCAGCGGTGGCGGCGGCGCGGGCCACCTGAGGATGCGCGGTAGAACCGGCCGGCTCGAAGAGGATGGCGTCGGGTCGCGGAGCGGTAGTGGACTGGATGCTGGACAGCAGTTGCTGGCTCTGCACGATACCGTCGTTGCGAGCATAGACGATCTCGAGGTCAACGCCCAGTTTGCGGGCTGCCTGCTGGGCAGCGAAGGTCTGCTGAATCTGGTAATCGTTGTCGTCGTTGGTGAGCGAGAGCAGGAAGCGTAGCTTTTTCATTTCGGGTGCTTTCCTCGCGTAATCATACCTTGACGCTGCCGCGCGTGCGCGTAACGATGGTAATGGGCCTTGCGCGCATCCGCCAGCTTTGGCGGTAAAGACGCTGCACGGAACGAAGTGGAAGGCGCACCGCGCCACACAAGTCTGCCGGAGAAACCATGTCCCAGCCATTGATTCTCATCGCAACGCCATGCTTCGGTGGCATGGTTTCGCAGAATTACATGCTGTCAGTGATGCGGCTCATGAGCTACGCAAAATCGGCCGAGTTCGACGTGTCGCTATCGATGCTGGGCTATGACGCCCTGATCTCGCGCGCCCGCAGCGCCCTGGTCGGCGCCTTTTTGGATAATCCGGCGGCTACGCATCTGCTGTTTGTCGATGCCGATATCAGTTTCGAGCCGCAGCAGGTCGAGCGGCTGCTGAGGTTTGATAGGGACTTTACCGGGGCGCTGTACCCGCTCAAGTCGATCGATTGGGATTTCATCCCGCAACGCTGTGTCGAGCGCGGAGAAAGCGTGCGGCAGGCTGCCTTGTCCTATGTTGGGACCTTTTGCCCCGAAGCGGAGCGCAAACAGGAGGGCGATTTTGTCACCGGAATTTATGCGGGCGGCGGTTTTCAGATGATCCGCCGCAGCGCGTTGGAGAAGATGATTGCTGCCTATCCCAAGACTCATTTCAGCCGGGTGCATAGCCTGCCTATGTCAGGCTCGCGGCGCGAGGCGGCGCCGAGTTCCAATCTCTTTGCGCTCTTCGATTGCATCATCGACCCCGAGACTGGCGCCTATTTGAGCGAGGATTACTCTTTTTGTCTGCGCTGGCGGCGGATCGGCGGCGAGATATGGCTCGATGCCGCGAGCAAGCTGACCCACTGCGGTCCTTATGAATTTGTGGGCGACCACACCTCGCGCTTTTATGGAGTGACAAGATCGAAGGATTCGACGGCGGGCCCGCGATAATTATTCACTAGGGATCGGAGAACAGAGGATCGGAGGCGCGAGATGGTCGAGGAGGCGATCTTTCTGCATTCGAGCTGGCGCGCGTCGAGCACCTATGTCTGGGCTAAGTTCCGGCAGCGGC
>PLIC01000039.1 GCA_003139995.1 Candidatus Acidiflorens stordalenmirensis
TTTTGTTGAGAAATTAGGGCTAGAACTGGCAACGCAGATATTCGCCGCAAAAGAAGTGCCTTTGCAACTCATGGGATTGATGGAGAAGTATAGAGAGTTTCATCGTCAGGACTGGCCGTCAGTTGAGGCGACCGTGGGGCCCGAACTGAGGCCGTTCGACTTCTATTTTGACTTCGTATTGGGCATCGTCAAGAAACTAGAATCCCTTTGGATAAAATAGCCGCCATTTGGAATCATACTCACGATCCTTAATTCCATGAGCTAGGTAGAAATCGAGTGAGGTTCCTAATTTCAAGAGCCTTTCCGTCCTGTTCCCCTCGTAGCCGGCCCTTTCCATGTAAAACCCTATCGCTTGGTGGTAAGGGTAAATATAATCCAGCTTTTTAAGAGTGGCAATTAATGTGTTAACTGAAATCCGTGCCTTTGCGGCCTTATAAGCTTCGAGGACTTGGTAGATCCCACCCGCATATGCTGGCCTGACCGTGATGTCAATCAATGTTCTTTCCAGCCGCGTAACATCGATCGCCTCGCCGGTATCTGCGGCGATTGGCCCGACCTCAAGCCGCCCGGTGTTCTTGCCACTCAGCAGCACTATGGTCCAATTCTCGTAATTGAAGGTGTAAACCGATCGCCGTTGCTGACCGGAAAAGGCCCGAGCGAGGGTTTCCGGTGTCAACGGTGAAGTCGGGCGTGGCTTTACGCTTTGCTCCTTGTTGATGTAAAGCGTCTTTGGAATTTGGTCCGTCAGGCCGTGCAGGAAAACAGCCGTTCCATGAGACAAGTAAGCAGACGAACGCAGCGAGAGGGCAACAGCGAAAGGGGAAGCCCTTCCCCAGATATAGCGAGTCGCGGAGCTATAATGCTCGGACGCAACCTTCACCACTGAAAGCTTCCCGGTGTCACTGAGAAAGCCGATAAAGCGCCCTGTATTGATATATTCAGGTAGCTTCCAAGCCGCTCGATTCTCACTGAGGATCGCACCTAGCTCACCCTCGGCAAATACATGTTTGTTCGATTGGTCGAAGAAACTAGAGATGGCAGGCGCGGCTACGAGAATTCGAGGCGGGGTTCGCGGCATAAAGAGGCTGTTTTGGTATATATACCATAACAGCCTAAATGGCAAGGGAAGCCGACGGTTGCCGTATCGTAGTAGGTATATATACCTTCTACGATTCGGCAAGGTCCAAGATTCGACGATGGCATTGAATACAAAGCACTTAACCAGGAAAGTGATGATGATTGAAGATGGTATATATACCATCTTCAATCTGTGGAAAATTGGAACGAGATCACCCCCCGCTAGCTGCGTCGTGCCCCCGCCATTCGGATGTGCCAAAACTCCCGGCGCAAAAGAGGAGAGCAGCGTCCAGAGAAACACCATACGGGGGGCGGCCCGTGGTCCGAGGGCAGTCGTGCTGGCGATGCGGGGGGGAGTATTCTCAAGCCCGGAGATCCCAATCGCGACGGATCAGCTTCAGTTCTCCAGTGAAGAACTCTCTGAGATCGACTGCAGTTCGCGAAAGATATCTGCATGGTGCTGGCCAAGGTAGCGCGCAACACGGGCATTGCCGAGCAACTTCGCGAGGTAGCCACGCGCCAGGACCAGGTTAAGGACCTGATTTCCATGAGATTCCTCAATCAGCCCTAAATCGCGTTGCAAGACTTCCATCTCTTTCTCCATTTTCGCGACCTGTTCCGGGGTCAGGCCCTCGACTACTTTGTGTTTGTCAGGATCGACAAGCATGTCGGAGCGCGTGGCGGCCAGAAGAGCTTTTGCATAGGGCACCGAGAAGTTTCCCGTACCCGATTAACCCGTATGCCCGGATCAGGCTGCTAAACCGACTGCGATAGACGGTACTGGACGCCATGCCGTCAGTCTCGTCGATCAGAAGGCCAGAGAGACGGCCCGCGCTCTCCAGTAACCTGCGAAGTTGTTCCAGTAGTTCGTCATTGGTGTATTTGCGACTGCGTTCGCGAATGATGGTCTGCGCCCTTGTGAACAGGTCTGCTGGAACAATGGACTCGAATGCCGCATCGCTACGAATCCACATCTCAGGCGGGTTTAGAACGCGCTTTTTCTTCAGCTTGAAGGACATTCTGTTGTAGATGTTGTTGCCAACGTACTTCTCGTTCGTCAAGATTTGGTGAATCGTGCCTTGAGTCCAGGACCGCCCCAAATCGGTGGTAATGCCGCGTTCGTTCAACATCTTGGCGAGTCTTGATTCGAGCATTCTTTCTTCCACGAACATGCGGTACATCCAACGAACGATCTCCACTTCCTCGGGCGGCCCTGGAACGAGAATGACGCGGTCTGTCTGTATGCTCTTTTGCTCTCCCCGGTTGAGCACTCCCTTGTGTTGGCCGCTCACGTCTCGCAGCATCCGACGAAACCCAAACCCTGGCGAGCCACCCTGGCGAAATCCGAGTTCGATAAGGCGACATTGCCCGATAAAAACCTTGGCGGAAAGCTCGCGGCTGTACTCACCAGCCATGGCCCGCTTCACACCCTTAACGATTGTCGAAATTGGGCTGCCGTCATTCTCAAATTGCTCAGCGCAATAGTGCACATCGATCTTTGCGCGTCGGCAAATGTACTCGTAATAGGCGCTCTCGTCCGCATCCTGGAAACGTCCCCAACGGCTGACATCGTAGACAAGAATTGCGTTGAAGTCAGCTTGGCCATTCTCTACATCATGGATCAACTTTTTCAGAGCATCTCGACCGTCAATTCGAAGGCCGCTCTTGCCGGCATCTGTGTAGGTCCGCGCGATGGTCATGCCTCGGCCCTCAGCGTATTGCTGGATGACTTTCCTTTGGTTGTCGGTAGAGTACTGTTGGTGTTCTGTCGACATGCGGACGTATTCCACGACACGGGTCGCGCCAGTACCGGATTGACATGATGAAGCCTGCTGTTGTCCCATTTCTTCCATTGCTGGCAGTCGTCTGAAGTGCGGATTTCACGCGATGGGAACTGGGGCGACCCCAAGAGTCACTGCCGCTCTTGCGGACCGCTGACCGGCGTGGTCACCTGGCAGGGGACCGCCTTAACGCCCAATGCTGGATTCTCCAGACATTAAATAGTTATATGACGAGCGGCAAACCAGGTTCAAAGAGATGTTCTTTACTGCCTGAGCGTACAGACTTTGCTCCAGA
>PLIC01000106.1 GCA_003139995.1 Candidatus Acidiflorens stordalenmirensis
CTCTGTGAGACATTCGGGCTAGCCGCGCGCGCCGACTTCCTCTTTTGCCCTGGCTGCGTAGTGGGACTCGACGTAGTCGTCGAGAATCTTGATGAATTCGGCGACGATCTTTTCGCCTTTGAGCGTGGTGAACAGGCGGCCGTCCACGTAGACGGGAGCCTTCGGCTCTTCGAAGGTTCCGGGCAGAGAGATTCCGAGGCTGGCGTGCTTCGATTCTCCGGGGCCGTTGACTACGCAGCCCATCACCGCGACTTTCATTTCTTCGACGCCGGTGTAGCGGTTTTTCCAAACCGGCATCTGCTCGCGCAAGTAAGTCTGGATCTCCTCGGCCATTTCCTGGAAGAAAGTGCTGGTCGTGCGGCCGCAGCCGGGGCAGGCGGTGACCTGCGGGGTGAAGCTGCGGATGCCGAGCGACTGCAAGATTTGCTGCGCTACGCGGACTTCTTCGGTGCGATCGCCGCCGGGAGCGGGAGTGAGCGAAACGCGGATGGTGTCGCCGATGCCTTCCTGCAGCAGCACGGCCATCGCCGTACTCGAAGCCACGATGCCTTTGGCGCCCATGCCCGCTTCGGTCAGCCCTAGATGCAGCGGGTATTCGCAGCGCGCGGCGAGTATGCGGTACACATCAATCAGATCCTGCACGCCGCTGACTTTCGCGCTGAGGATGATCTGGTCGGGCCGCAGTCCGTGCCGCTCGGCCAGTTTCGCCGAACTGAGCGCGCTTACGACGATCGCTTCCATGGTGACGTCGCGGGCGTCTTTCGGTTCCGGCAGGCGCGAATTTTCGTCCATCATGCGGGTGAGCAGCGCCTGGTCGAGCGATCCCCAGTTCACGCCGATGCGCACGGGCTTCTGGTGCTTCGCGGCAACCTCAATCATGGTGCGAAAGTTGTCGTCGTTCTTGCGTCCGATGCTGGCGTTGCCGGGATTGATGCGGTATTTGGCGAGGCCTTCGGCGCAGGCCGGATATTTTGTTAGCAGGAGGTGTCCGTTGTAATGGAAGTCGCCGACGATGGGCACGCGCAAGCCTTGCTTTTCCAGTCCTTCGACGATGTAGGGGATGGCTTTGGCGGCATCGTCATTGTTGACCGTGACGCGGACGACTTCGCTGCCGGCACGCGCCAGCGCGGCGACCTGCTTTACAGTGCCGGGAACGTCCGCGGTGTCGGTGTTGGTCATGGACTGCACCATAACCGGTGCATCGCTGCCCACGCGGACGCCGCCGATGGTGGCGGCAAAGGTTTTTCTACGATGAATTTCGGCCATGTCGGAAGCTTCATTTTAGCAGGTTACGGCAAGAAGATCGCCCCCTCGACCGGAGGAACGAATGGCGAAAAGCGAACAGCGAGCAGCGAAAACTGCGGCGCTGAAGGCGGATTGCTGATGGCTGAAAGCTGCCCTACGGCATCCGCGTGAGCCCCGGCAGGGTCTTGACGAGGTCGTTATAGATCACCATCACGGCAAAGAGCACGAGAAAGACGAACGCCGCCTGGTAGATGCGTTCTTTGATGGGCAGGCTGATTTCTTTCCGCATGAGGCCCTCGATGAAGAGGAGCAGGATCACGCCGCCATCCAGGATGGGGATGGGCAGCAGGTTCATGATGCCGAGGTTCAAGCTGATGGCGGCGGTGATTTCCAGCAGCGGGGTCCAGCCCTTTTCGCGGGCGGCTTGGCCGACGGCGCTGCCGATTCCGATCGGGCCATCGACTTGGCGCATGGACACCTTGCGCTGCGCCATCTTTTGCAGCAACTCCAAAATCAGGAAAGAACTTTTCTTGTTCTCCGATAGGGAGCGTTTGAACGCGTCCGAGAAATTGAGCTTAATAACTTTGGTGGGAACGCTGGCGACGCCAATCCGGTAGCGAGTTTCTTGCTCAGGTCCTCCGGCGTCGAGTACCGGTTTCACCGTGAAGGTCCGTTTCTGGCCGTTGCGGAGAACCACAAGTTCCAGCGGCTGATCCTTGGTGCGGTTCAACATCTGGATGAGCGCTTGCAGAGCGGGAATGTCCTGCCCGTTCGCGGTGAGGATCTGGTCTCCGATCTTGAGACCGGCCTTTTCGGCGGGCATCCCGGGTTCGACGACTGTCAGAGTAACGCTGGGCTCTTTCGGTACCCAGCCGATGTCTCCGTATTGATTGGGCCCGAACGGCTCCGGAACCAGGACCTTCTCCATGACTTTGCCGTCGCGCTCGATGCCAAACTTCAAAGGCTGATTCGGGCTGAGCGCGCACTTTACTTCCAGTTGTTCCCAGGTCGGATTGTCGACGTCTTCGACCCGGACAATCTTGTCGCCCCTCTGGATTCCTGCTTTTTCGGCGGGAGTGTTCGGATTCACCCATCCCACAAAGGCCGGCTCATCGAGCACAGCGGGGTATTCGTAGTGCACCATGTATACGCCGGTAAGGAGGACGACGGCCAGCATGATGTTCACTGCCGGCCCGGCTGCAGCTATGATGAAGCGCTGCCAGCGCGGATGCGACAGAAATTCCCCCGGATCGCCGGTGCGGTCGTCCATGGGGTTCTCGCCCGACATCTTCACGTACCCACCCAGCGGAATGGCGCTGATGCGATAGTCGGTCTCGCCTTTCTTGAAGCCAAACAAACGCTTGCCAAAGCCGATGGAAAACACTTCCACCCGGACGCCGAAATACTTGGCGACGGCGAAGTGGCCGAACTCGTGAATCAGGATCAGGAATCCGAGCACGATTCCCATGATGAAGATGGTATGAAGGATGGACAAAAGCTGCGGCATCATTCCCAGATTACTCCCTAATTCCCATTACGAAATGGCCCCGATGGGCGATCCCCTTCGGCGGAACTGCTTTACCATTTCCCTTGCCAAAAGGCGGGCTTCGGTATCCAAAGTGAGTACCTTCTGTATAGATTCCAAATGCCCGGCTGGCGTTGCAGACATTACTTCTTCAATGATCCGCGGAATCTCCCCGAATCCGATCTGCTCCTCCAGAAACGCAGCTACCGCGACTTCGTCGGCAGCGTTCAGGGCGATGGTCTTCGCGCCTCCCGTGGCGGCCGCTTCGTAAGCTAAACGAAGACAAGGGAATTTAGCCATATCTGGAGGGCAGAAATCCAGATGCCGCAGATCCATGACCGAGAAGCGCAAATCCGAAGGGATTCGCTCCGGATACGTCAGCGCATACAAAATGGGCAGGCGCATGTCGGTCACGGAAATTTGAGCAAGTATACTGCCATCCACGAACTCGACCAGCGAATGGATCGTAGACTGCGGATGCACAACGACTTGCACGCGCTCGGGCGGGACCTGGAACAAGCGGCAGGCCTCGATCACCTCGAACCCCTTGTTCATCAATGTTGCAGAATCGACGGTGATCCTTTTTCCCATTTTCCAGGTGGGATGATTCAGCGCCTGTTGCACCGTAATTGAGGCAAATTCCGACTTGGGCGTCCTCAGAAACGGTCCGCCGGAAGCCGTCAGCCAGATGTGCTCGACCTCTTCCATGCGGCCGCCGCGCAGGCACTGGTGGATGGCGTTATGTTCGCTGTCGATCGGCAGCAGCGGCTTGCCCTGCCTGCGTGCCTCGGCGGTGATCAGCTCGCCCGCCGCCACCAAGCATTCTTTGTTGGCCAGGCCAACGGTCTTGCCCGCGCGCACCGCTTCGTAGGTCGCCTCCAGGCCGGAGACGCCCACAATCGCGCTGACCACGAAATCTACCTCGGGATGGGTCGCCACCCGAACCGTGCCTGCAGCGCCGTGCACGACCTCGATCTCAGTTTCGCCTAAGCCAGCCTGCCGCAGCTTGGCCTGGAGCGCCTCCGCCGCGGCTTCGTCCGCCAGCGACACCACTCGCGGCTTCCAGCGCACCGCTTGCTCAAAGGCAAGTTCGGCATTGTTGCCAGCCGCCAGCGTGGCGACCTGGAAGCGGTCGGGATAGCTCTCGACCACACTCAAAGTGCTGCGGCCGATCGAGCCCGTCGAACCCAGGATGGCGATGCGTTTCATGCGTGAGATCAGATCTTATTGTAAGGGATGGGGACGGTAGTTCGTAGCTCGGAGTCTGTCGGGCTGGGTGCGTTGGGGATCCTCAATGTGTAATTCGCTGAATCTGGTAGTGGGGGCCCGGAGTCTTTGGAAGGCCTTCCCATTTTATCTTTGTGGGCATAAAGGATGGTGCCCCGGAGTTGTACAGGGGATTCTTGTCGAATGTGAGTGGTACTTGTCGCTCCGTCTCATCGTTCATCATTCTTATCGTCGCGATGCCAGGGGGAATCAGCCATGCACAAAGGTCGCTCTGGTTAATCGCGTAAAACTCAAGCGACTTGCCCGGATCTAGTTGAGGCATTAGAACAACATCTTCCCGCTTAACGCTGTCGGCTGATGGCATACAACCGGTAGATGCCCCCGGACCGTACTGCAGTTGAAAGGACAATTTTCCACTCACAAGGGTCTCTGGAGAATGGTTGGTAACCTCTACTCGGTAGACGGTTTCGTGGTCGTCGGGAGACTTGCTATCTATCTCCTGTTGTGATGGCCAGAAAAATTCCTTTCCACTATCGTTGGAATCTTTGAGTAGGAAGTCTGTCGAATCTGTTAGCGCAATGTAGGGATGTATCCGCAGTATCGAAACTAGGGAGTGTGGAGGAATAGAAAGCGGAAATCCAGACGGGCTGATCCTCATCTCGATGAGCGGAGGCTTCGGCCACAATTCTCTTCCCCACAAGGTCGTACATACAGCAGGGGCCAACAGGGCAATACATCTGAGTGCTATCACGGCGGAGCGTTTAGCTTTGAAAAACTTTCCCGCCGCACCATTCGCTGCGCACCACATCGGATAAATAGCACACAAGAACATGACAACTAAACTGAACAGAAGCCGCCTGGGCGTGGGAACCGAACCCCAAGTCATCAACGAAAAGGCTATCGTCATGACAGTCCCTAGACAAAATCCAAGGGCGAGTTCGCTTGTGTTGGCTCCGGCCTTTGATGACACAGCCTGTCCCTCCGGCACATTCAGTTTCTCCGCGCTATTGGCGGAGTGCGGAAAGCCTGGCCGCCCCACCCTCCTAAACGATCGCCTTTGGTGGCTATCCACCTGTTGTCACCATCGCTCAGATTATCGTTCCCTCTGCATGATCGCCAAGTATGAAAAACGTGGCGCAGGTGTAACTCACACAATGGGGGGCTGTTTTTCCTACTGCATCAGCCGCCAAGCGCCGTACGCCCACACCACCGGCACTGCGAACAGCATGGCGTCGATGCGATCGAGCATGCCTCCGTGGCCGGGGAGAATCGTGCCGGAATCCTTTACTCCGGCGCCGCGCTTGATGAGGGACTCGACCAGGTCTCCCAACTGCGCCGCGATGTTGACGACCGCCGACAGCAGAATGATGGGCCCGAGTTGCGGCTGCTGCAAACCCCACATTCCATCGCGGCGGTCAATCAATCCAATCCGCAGAAGCGCGGCGCTGATTCCAGGCGCGTGCTGAAACCATAGCGCGCCGACGATCACGCTGGCCAGGATCGACGCGACCGCGCCTTCCCAGGTTTTCTTCGGGCTGATCCGCGGCGACATGCGGTGCCGCCCCAGCAACTTGCCGACGAAGTAAGCGAAAATATCTCCCGCCCACACAACAAGCAGCGTGTAGATCGTCCAAATGGCTCCCGCCGGTTGCTGGCGGATCGCGAGCAGCAGCGCCATCGGGATCGCAACGTACACGAAGGCAAACGCCGAAGCCGCCGCCGCCGGGTAGCCGCTGGCCAAGTCGGCGCGCTTCATTGTCATTCTCATTGCCACGGTCAGAAATACAAAAGGCGCGAGCGCCGCCGCCAGGGCTATCCCGTAGAGGATGGCCGTAGTCTCAACCAGCGGCGTGCGATTGGTGGAAACGAAAATCACAAATACAAAGAAGAGCGCGACGAAGGCATAGGTCGCCGGCCCCAGCGGCTGGACTCCGTAGTGCGTCGCCAGCTTCAAGAACTCGGCGATGGCCAGCACCGCGATCGCTCCGGCCACAATGGCCAGCACATAATTCGGCGCCTTCAGCACCAGCAACAGAACCAGGGGGATTAGGACTACGGCAGTCGCGACGCGCTTGATCATGGGGAGGGGGTTACAATTCGCCTAAGAGCCTGCGGCAAAGGCCGGGGCCGGAGCAATGCGCAACGAAAGCTTTCATGAATTGTCGTCCCGAGCGAAGCGAGGGATCTGCATTTTGCGGCGAACTGCAGATCCCTCGCTTCGCTCGGGATGACAAAGTCTTTTGCCACTTGCCCAATCAACGTTTTGCCTCAGAGTGGGCCCGGTGCGGCGTATGCTGCGGAGCGTGCCCGTCCGGCCCCAGCCCGCCGTAGCGGCGCTCGCGTTTTTGATATTCTTCAATGCCCTCGAGCAACTGCACGCCGCGGAAATCGGGCCACAACGTTTGCGTCACGTAAATCTCGGCGTACGCCAGTTGCCAGAGCAGGAAGTTACTCAGCCGCATCTCGCCGCTGGTGCGAATTACTAAGTCCGGATCCGGCAGCCCCCGCGTGTAGAGATGATCGCTAATCGCCTGCTCATCGACTTGCATGTGATCGAGGCCGCCATTGCAGGCCGCAGCCTCCGCCAGCGAGCGAAACGCGTCGACGATCTCGCTGCGCGCGCTGTAGTTCAGCGCCAGCGTCAGCAGCATCCCGGTATTCCCGGACGTGGCGCAGCTCGCTTTTTCCATTTCGCGCTGCACCAGATCCGGTAACTCATGCTGGCGCCCGATGTATTTCAAACGTATATTGTTTTCGTTGAACGTATTGATTTCCGCTTTGAGATAGCGGCACAAAAGGCGCATCAGGAAATCGACTTCCGTTTTCGGGCGCTTTTTCCAGTTCTCCTCGGAGAAGGCGTAGAGCGTCAATGCCGGAATCCCGATGCGGGCCGCGGTATCGACCGTCGAACGCACGGCGGCGACGCCGGCGCGGTGCCCGGCAACGCGCGGCATGTGCCGGCGCCGGGCCCAGCGCCCATTTCCGTCCATGATGATGGCGATATGCTGGGGAAGACGCGCCGGATCGAGCCGCAAATAAACGTCGCCTTCCTTGCGGTTCATTCCCGCCGGAACCGTGTGTCGCAAGCGGACCTCTCGAAGTCGAAACTAACACACGAAATCCAATATGTGCAATGCGATGCGAGTGTCCAGTTTTTTTGGGGAGCGCCGGGCGTTCCCGCCCGGCGGGACGGGCGAGACGCCCGTCACTCCACCGTATGGTGTTTGGTTCTGCGACGAATCAGGCGCGGCCCACACCGTACGCATCCAAAACATTCCGCAGCGTCACGATTCCTTCCAACTTGTGCACATCAGCGCGGTTCACCACCGGCAGGATTTCGATCTGGTTTGCCCCCATGCGCTCCAGCGCCAAATCCAGCCCGTGGTCGGCGTGGACGTGCGGAAAAACCAGCTTATCTACCAGCTCGCCGAGCTTCTTATCGGCATGTTCCGCCAGCTCTCGCTCCAGCCACGAAAGGTTGATGACGCCAACCACGCCTCGTCGATCCGTCACCAGCCACGTTCGGACCTCACTCGATCGCACCCGTTCCAGCGCTTCCCGGATCGTGATCTCCGCCGGCAACGACTCGCCGGCGGGCTGCATGACAACCCTCACCTGACGCCGGCCATATCGCTGGCGCGTCTTCGCCGTCGGCAGGTGGATGCCATCCTGCACGGCCAGCGCTTCATAGATGGGCTCGTGCTGCAATCGTGACGCAATGAAAAGGCTCACCAGATTCGCAATCATCAGCGGGACAATCACCGCATAGTCCTGCGTCATTTCAAAGATCATCAGCACCGAGGTCATCGGAGCGCGCACGATCCCCGCGAACACCGCGCCCATCCCGACGATCGCATAAGCGCCCGGCGTCGCGGTGTAAGTGGGGAACAAATGATGCGCCACAGTCCCTACCGTGCCTCCTAACATGGCGCCGATGAACAGAGCGGGCCCGAAGATACCGCCCGCGTTGCCCGAAGCATAACTGGCAGTAACGGCGATAAGTTTCAGAACCACCAGCAGCAGCATCAGTTGGAACGCCATCCTTCCGTTCAGCGCCTCGCCGACAAACCCATAACCTACGCCCAGGACCTGCGGCACAAACCAACCCATCACGCCGACCAGCAACCCTCCCGCCACCGGTTGGAACCAGACCGTCTTCTGGGGGAACCGCAGGAAGCGCGCCCGCATGCCCAGCAAGAGCTTCGCGAAGGCCGCCGAAACCACGCCGCCCGCCACGCCGAGCACCGCATAGACCGCAAACTCCACCGGATGCACCAGTTGATATTGCGGAACCTTGAAGAGAGGATGATTGCCGAGCGACACGCGCAGCACCATCCACGCAGTCGCCGAGGCCAGCACCACCGCACCCATCACCGGCGCGTAGAGATCGCCCGTGATCTCCTCAAGCGAAAACAGCACCGCTGCCAGCGGCGTATTAAACGCGGCTGCAATGGCCGCCGCCGCTCCCACCGGGATCAGCTTCTTTACTTGCTCGGTGCGCAGTCCGAGGAGGCGTCCAAGCACGGAACCAATGCCCGCACCAACTTGAACCGAAGGCCCTTCGCGTCCCAGCGGGATTCCGCTGGCTAGCGTTGCCGACGTGCAGAAAAACTTGCCCAGCACGGTGCGCAGTGTGATGCGCCCTTCGCGAGCGAACAGCGCCGCCTTGGTCTGCGGCACGCCGCTGCCTCGCGCATTGGGAAAATAGCGATACAGCAAGTAACCGATTCCGAGCGACCCCACGACCGGGAACAGCAACCGCCGCCACGGGGCGCCACCCACCGGGTACAGCCGCATCCCCATTCGTTCCGTCAGCAGGATGAACGCGACGACCGCCAACCCGGTCAATGCGCCGATGACCAGCGCCAAAACCAGAAAGACCTGTCCCTCACGCTGCCGCAATTCGGCCACGCGACCTAACAGCGATGTTTTCCACCAACTGCCGCTCGTGGTCTGGACGCCTTCGCTCATCCTCAGAAATCTCTTCGGGAATTTCTTTCTAAGAGCATATCGCACTGGATTGACTCGTAGTGTTGGCAGAGGAGAAAACCAGGGTGCCCCACGTCTCGCGCTTTTCGAGACGTGGGCCGGCGGACGGCCAGCGGCGGAGTGGATTTTCCGGGACAGCACCCCAGGGTCTGGCGAACAGCTCCTTTCACCCCAGCAACGAATAATCCCCGCCCGCGTCTTCGACCTCAACCATCTCTTTCAGTTCGGGATAGTGTTTCACCAGCGTTTCCGGCGCGCGGACTTTCTTTCCATCCAGCAGATGCCTCAGCTCCAGCGCATTCACCGCGGCCTTCGCCTGAAAGTGGTTGTTGGCAATCACGTACGTTGATTCGGCCCGGTGCGCGATGATTTCTATTTTTTCTTTCCACTTCTCCAATTCCGCGGGCTTGTAGAGATAGTTGTAACGGTCGTTGCGGTTATCGCTGTCGAACCACTGCTCATAGTTGCGGCCATGCAGACGGACGTATCCGATGCCCGACGTGACATGCTCGGTCGGCCCCAACGAACGCCCCAGCAACGGCTGATCGATGTTGCAGAAACCGACGTTGTGGCGCATGAATTCGGCGATCGTTTCCGGCTGGTTCCAACTCTCGTGCCGCACTTCGACCACTCGCGGATACTCGATGAACTGCCGCAGCAACTGCTCCAGGTATTCGCGGTTCAACGAGGTGTTCTTGAACGAGACAGGGAACTGGATGAGCAGCGCTCCGAGCTTGCCTTCTGCGGCCAGCGAGTCCAGACCCTCCCGGGCCAGCCGTTCGTCCTGGTCATTCGGCCGGATGCTGGCCGCCGAAGTTGGCTCCATCACCGCCAGTGGCGAATGGGTGAACGACCGATGCAGCTTCGCGGTGAAAAGAAAATTCGGATTCACGGCCGCTGCCTTGCGCGACCACAGACGCCCCAGTTCCGGCCGTATGTGTCCATAAAACGAGGTGTTGATTTCGATGACGTCAAAGAATCGCGCCAGAAATTCGACCGGATGCACCTTCTTCCGCGTAACTTCCGGCGGATAAAGAATCCCGTCCCAGTCCTTATAAGACCAGCCGGCAGTCCCGATGCGGATTCGCGGAGCATGTTCCATACGGGCGGGCCAGATGTTAAAAGATCGGATGCTCGCAGGTTAGCACATAGGCTCGTGTGGCGCGGACACTCCTGTCCGCGAACCCCGCGCGCAAATCGGAATCCTCAACAAATGGCTCTTCCGGCATTTTAGTGG
>PLIC01000299.1:0-5017 GCA_003139995.1 Candidatus Acidiflorens stordalenmirensis
GTGCTTTAGCCGGACAGTAGTGATATATACCGTTGGACCTGGGTATCACGCGGCACTCGCCTCTTGCTCCTCCCGGACGGCCCCGAATCAGAAAATTGACTCACGCCTTTCCTGGAAAGAGCTTACGGGGAGACATGCGACAGGAGGAGCTTGCGTTGCAACTGGGTGTCAGTCAAGGTCAGCTCTCAAGAGTCGAGAGGGGAAAAGTCGCTCCGACTCTTGAAATCCTTCTGGGCGTTGCGACCAAATTCGGGAAAAGTCTCGATTGGATTGTTAAAGGCGACGGCCGCTAGTGGCGCGTCGCGAAGACAACATTACTGAGGGGCCTGTTGACAGCGGTCTGAGTCCGCAAGATTGCAGTGCAGGTCCAAGAGCACCGTGTTGAACTCCTCATGGTTCATGCTAACGTTTTCACTGCGACAGGCCACTACTGGGCCGCTCGAAGACGGCTGTTGACATTCGCCTTATGTTCTCCTATGATCAGTGCGTGCGCAACCCTTCCCATCCCCCATTTGTATTCGGTTTTTGCTCGAGCCTGGCTGCAACCAATGCGGCCTTCATCGTCGGCCTTGGTTCTTGAGAGGAGCAGGGCACCGAGCCACAAGTTTGTGCAACCCGGTTGCACAGTGACGACAACCGAATCCCAAGCGGGCCGGCTGGGCGTTACAAAAGGTCAAATTCTTGAAGACGCCAGGCGGAAACTGGGGACAGCGACATGACGAAGACGATGAGCATCCGGATGGATCGTGAGAACTTTGAATTCCTGAATGAACTCACGAAGGAACAGAGGAGTGATCTGTCCAAAGCCGTGCGGGACATGGTTACCCGCGGGAGAATCTTGCTCGCGGTGGAACGGTACAAGAAGGGGGAAGCATCTCTCGGCAGAGCCGCTGAGCTTGCCGGAGTCCCCGTGGGAAAGATGATGACGATCCTAACGGAATACGGAGTGGAGAGCAGGGTCGAACAGGAGGACTATCTCCAGGGGCTCCAGGGTCTTAGTAAGGTATGGTAACCACTCTTGTCGAGCGAACGCGACCTCACCGGGTCGCGGATCTGCAAGACCGTATGGTGTCCATGCGCCTTCGAATGCGGGCCGCTCAGTGGCGGCACAGCGGGAGCCCCTGGTTCCAGCCGGGCGTGAGAAAAATCCAGTGTGTGCGAAACGCTGCTTCAGTTGTTGGCCTTTCAGCGACAACCTTGCAATTATGCGATGACGTGGCCGACGTTTCCATCAATACCGTTACAAAGCTGCTGGTGGACCTTGGCGCGGTCTGTGAGCGGTTTCACAATGAACACGTCAATAACGTTCGGGTACGCCGTTTGCAGTGTGACGAAATCTGGTCTTTTGTGGGCGCAAAGGCGAAGAGAACTGAGCACGAGCAGGTCCTCGGCCTGATGCAAGAGATCATCTACCGGGAAAGGGTAAAACAGGAAAGAGCTATAGACGATCTCGCTGTGTCTGTAATGGAAGAAGCTAAAGGCAAGGCGTGAGTCTCGCCAAACGATCTCCAGAATGCAAAATCGGGGCCTCTAGGAGACCGCGCGCGTGACGATCAGCGCGGCTGTCCCGTAATAGTGAACGTCGTATGGGCAACTTCGGGAGGTAGGGAAGCTGCGGAACTTGCATGGCGAGTGTTGGTCTCGATCTGCATCAGGCATTGAAACACCTGCGCCATGACGATGATCTGCAGCCCGAAGAAAATAACACCCGCCCCGACGGCAAGCCCGAGCAAAAGGCCTGGCCCATTCACGAACAGTGAACTCAGAAGGTATATGACGCCGCCGATAATGACCAGGACGCCGATGTACACTTGCAGCTTACAAAGAAAGTTCAAAGCTCTGAATCGCGTCTCCATAAATCCGGCTCCCTCTTTTGCTATTCATCGGCATTGTTTCACTCGGAGTTTTCCCTGTGCAATGATGCGCATCACAGAGCACAGGCTGCCCCGCATTTGCGATTACAGCCCCGCTGGGCATCGTTGCGCGCCTCGGCTGACTCGCCGCTATATCACGGATTCGACCCGCTACACTTGACATTGACACGCTCGTTCGTGTGGCATTAGGCCAACAAAACAACCATGGCGAACCTTGCGAAGTGCGCCGAAGGCCTGAAGAAGATTGGAACGACGATAGCGACGGCGTTAGGAAAAGTTGCATGGGCTGTCTTGAAGGCACTAGCGTGCGTCGCGGTCTTCGCTCTCATCGTCGAGATCGTGCAGGTCGGTCCAACGAAACTCTACTACGCGATGGAAAATGGTGTGGATCCGGATCGGGTCACTACCATACCGAAGCCGCATGACTGCGATTTCTCCAAGGCTCCTATAGGCGACAAAGAGTGCCATTACGAAGTGGTCGTCACGAAGTCTCAGGATAAGCAGGGGGATTACGTCATCGTGGATTGGCGTCGGGTGAATGAATAATGGCAGGCGAGCCAGACTAGCGGCAACAGGCTGGCTATCAGGCATTCGCGGAAACACCTGCGAGTTCCGCCAACGCCTGCCAGTGCCTTGGATGAGGGCGGTAGCCTTGTCGGATCTTGCCCGCGTACCAACGCGAGACACCAAGTCGTGAACGAATCGCAGCGGTTGGAATGTTCGCAAGCAGCGGCTGGATTTGTTGCACGAACACTTCGCTCGTGAGCCAGCCTGGCTGTCTCGATGCGTCCCATTCCAAGCCCTCATTCCGACTGATCGGCCGTAAGCCGAGAGGTCGCCATGTCGTTAGCGCAGCGACTTCTCTGATTCGGCACACTTCTGGCACACAGCCAACGACCGGGTCGGCGTAAGGATGCGGATAGGCAAAACAACTCTCGTTCATCGTGAGGGCAGTTGATGGCCGGCAGGACTGTTCCAGCTTCCAGCTTGCTGTATCTGCGAAGTGACCGGTCACGTCAATCAGGGCTGCCGCATCCATCTTTTGCTTAAGACACTGAAAATACAAGCTTTATATGGACAAGTCGAAAAATGGCTTGTCGTTTTATCAAATTTGGAGTAATATTTAGTCATAAATGGAGGAGCCTTATGGCTACGATGCAACAGGCCGTTGTTGGTTTCTCGTGGGATACGGCCGTCGATTTGTCGAGAAAAGAGAACCGAACCCGCCTCAGTCCGGCTGCAATCAAAGGCCTTCTTCGGATCGCGGCGCGTTGGAAATTACGGGATGACGATACCCGAGTCTTGCTTGGCGGCATATCCAGTGGCAGTTTCTACGCACTGAAGAGTCGAGCTACCAAAACACTGGATGAAGATCAGCTCACCCGAATTTCGCTTTTGATCGGGATATATAAGGCACTGAACATTCTTTACGGCCAGAAGCTCGCAGATGCCTGGGTCGAGCTGCCGAACACGAATCCAATGTTTGGGGGAGACTCGCCCCTCAATTACGTGAAGAAGGGCGGTATACCTGCTTTTCTGAGAGTTCGCCAACTCTTGGACGCACGTCGTGGCGGCAGATGAAATCTCCGAAGCAGATCAAGGTGGAACGGGACAGGACTCATCGTCTTATTCCGTATCGCTACAGTGATCGTGGTAGGCCAATCCTCAATCTTCTCGCACAAGACGACGACGATCTGCTCAGCGACCTCACGGAGTTGGAGGGCGCCACGAACGATAGACTGCTTGGCGAGAGTGGCAGACTACCTGGCGTAAGCGCCATTGAGCTGGTTTCCGGCTTCCGCCTCGCGCATATAGTTAACGCATCCTTCACTCACGCGCATCCATTTGGAGGAAGGTTCAATAACGCGGGACGAGGAGCTTGGTATGCGGCTTTCGAAATGCAAACTGCACAAACGGAAGTGGCCTTTCATAGGGCCGCCGAGTTGAAAGAAGTCGGATGGAAAGCTGAAGAGGTCTCTCCATATATAGACTATCTCGCCGATTTCAGACATGAATTTCATGACATTCGAGGAGATCCAGATTTTGTGGACTGCTTAGACCCGAACAGCTACACCACCTCCCAAACACTTGGACTTAAACTGTTAACCAGTGGGTCAGCGGGGATCGTGTATCCGAGCGTACGGCACGAAGATGGCGTCTGTATTGCCTGCTTTCGTCCTCCCTTGGTACTAAATGTGCAGGAGGGGCCTATGTTGACGTTTACCTTCATTGATGCAGAAATGACTGCTGTTGTCGTTGAAAACTGACACTACGCAACCGGCACCTCCTCTGCTCCGCCGGTACGTCCTTGGTTCGCTCGTTTGTGCGGACAATCAGCCGCCAAAAAATCTCAATAGACCGTGAGCTTCTGGAAAAAAGTTACGAATCAGAACTCCGCTGGTTTGGGAGCTGTATGCAATCTTCCTTCCGATTTCTGGGGTGAGAGCGCCGCTTCCTTCAGACCTCGTTTGCAGGCGAGTGATCTCGCTGCAGCGATAGCCCGTGCGTTTTGCTACCCTTCACCTCCATCAGGTTGGGAGAGGACTTTCACCTCCAAGCTGTTGAGCATGCCCAGCACACAACGAAGCCGCTCGCGCGGCGGACGCTATCGCGTGTCTAGACGCAAGCGTCGGAACTACCCGCTTGAAGAACGGATGGCGCCGGAGGTAAGATGACGCAGATGGTTGCAAGACATATATCGATGAGCATCAATAACCACCTTTTGACCAAAGTCCCCGTCTGGCAAGGCTTTTCAGGCCGAAATCGATTGAATTTCCATAGCGCCCCGCGCCCGCCGCACCCGCGAGCGGCTTCCTTCTGACGGCTTTATCGAACGCGCGCCCCAACCCTCCGTTTCTCTCCGCGCTTCTTGTCAGCGGCGCGCCTCCGATAAAGCACTAGCGTGACACGACCAGAAATCCAGACCAGCTACTCCCGTTGTGAGTGCTATCGCTCTTAACATTAGTCCCAGATTGCTTCTAGCTTTTGCTTTTGGCTTTCGGCTTATGTGAGCGCTCTTGATTATTGCCGGATCGGTTCAAATGCTCAGGAATTCCGGTGATAAGGCCTTGATAATCCGTGAGGCGGTCGCCCATGATGACCACGCCCTTGGAGGTGATTTCATATTCGCGGATATCCTTGCT
>PLIC01000299.1:5093-5999 GCA_003139995.1 Candidatus Acidiflorens stordalenmirensis
CGAAAGTCCGCGCGGAAGCCGGGGGCCAGCGCCATCTCAAAGCCCGCCAGCGAATCAATCACCAGGCGTTTGGCGCCAATCTTCTGCACCGCGTCGAGAATCTCGTGCATGGTTTCATCCACCGAGAGATCCAGCGGACGGAGGTAGAGGATTTCGAGTTTCTTCTCATGTCGCGGAGTTTCCAAATCCAGACCAAAACTGCTGGCCCGCTCCGCATACTCTTGTGGGCGTTCTTCAAAGACCACCACAATTCCCGGATCGCCTTGACGTATACCCTCAGCGATGAATTGGGTTGCCAAAACCGATTTTCCCGTTCCCGAAGCCCCTGCCACCAGGACACTGTCTCCCTCGGGAATGCCGCCCCCGAGCATCTTGTCCAATTCCGGAATACCGATGGAAAGGCGCCGTGTACTAGGTATCTTTCTTACTAGTCCGGCCAGCCCAAGAGTACGCGAAAAGGCTTGCAGCCCAGCATGGGTAATGCGGAAGGTGTGCAGTCCGGGCACGGACGCCTGCCCGCGCAGTTTCACGATCTGGAGTTTCCGCACAATGGAACTTCGCTCCGNNCAGGGCTAACCGCTGAATGAAGGATTGCAGCTCCACTTCGGTTGTGCCACCGAGCGCCTTCCGCACCACGGTGCGAAAGGAGTCCACTACCACGACGCCGGGGCTTGCCTTCTCAACCTCTTTCGTAATCTCCTCTAGGACCGCGTCTAAGTCCTTCTCCAACACAACTTGGCTCAAGTTGATAAAGCGGACGGCGGTGTTTAGCTTGGCCTGGTCGAAGAAGGTGTACTGTTGCTGGTATCGCAGCATTTTGATGGCGGGTTCGCCGAGGATGGTGAAATAGAGCGCGGGGCGCTCCGGCGTCGCGTTGGCGAACACGATTTGGTGCGCCAGCGTGGT
>PLIC01000221.1 GCA_003139995.1 Candidatus Acidiflorens stordalenmirensis
CACTAAAATGCCGGAAGAGCCACCTTCTCAATGGAGTTGCGATCAGAGTCGAGAGCCAATTGGGGTTTCACTTCTCACTGGAGGGGAAAGGCAGCGAAATTAAGGGACGCGTGGACTGCATGTCATCGATTCCCGATCGGCCGGAGTTTCGGACTAGCATCGTGAACGACAAGGGTGTGTTGGCGCTCGCGCCTCGCAAGGTGTCCGGTGCTGAGCCGCAGTTGCCGCCGGAATTGGCGGGCAAGCCGGGGTCAGTCTATCTGACCATTACCATCGGTACGGACGGCAAAGTTCAGGATGTCAAGGTTGTCGGTGGCGATGAACCGTTCATAAGTCCTGTCGTTGCTGCCGTGAAGCAGTACGTTTATGAGCCCCAGTTGGTTGACGGGAAGCCGTCGGTCGCGACAACTGAAGTCAGTTTTCACTTTGGGCCTCGACATTGAATTAGTCCGGCTCCGCAAGTGCTGTCATTCCGTCTGCCCGACGAGAAGGAACTTTCTGGTCTTCTTGTCGGAGAACAAGAGCTCATAGACTTGGTAGGAATCGTAGGTGGTCTTGTGCTCATCTTGTACGAGCTTCGCCTTGTAGTCGCCGAGCGCCAATAACCGGCTAATGCGAAGCTCAGACCCCAGTTCATATTTTTTCCCGTCGATGAGGACATTCAGTACTTGAAAGCCGCGCTCTATGTCTATGCGCGATGAACTGACGTGGACGTTGATGGTGTACTCGGCCGGATTCGGATCTCCCCCAGCCCAGGCCAACGCTGAGATGAGCAGCAGGATAGTAAGTGTGATCTTCTTCACGATTCCCTCATTTCTGTCTGCGGAGACACCTTGCACTATATTCCTGGTTCCGGCGCAGCTCCTAACTTAATCAAAGCTATCCCTAGCTAAGGCGTGCACCGATAGGAACTTCCGCTTCCCCGCCGGGTGCCCCAGGTCGCGCGCTTTTCGAGACCTGGGAGCGGGCACTTATAAGTGTCCTATCCGATTCTCTCTGTGTCTCCGTGGTGAGGTTCCGGCCTCTGCGGAGCTTCGCTCCGCTGGACGGGCGAGGACTCCCGTCTCTCCACGAGTCAGGAAGACGCTCCTCAGAATAAGTAGATCAAGTTCACCGCGCGTGTGAACTGCCGGTCCGAGGTGGGATTCCTGCCTACGAAGAACACATTCTTATTCGACAGGTCCCAACGCACCTCGCCCCGCACCACAAATTTTCCGTCCGCCTTTTTGAAATGAGAGTTCAGCCGCGAGAATTTGGCGCTCATATCGTATTCGGGAGTGAATGTGAATCCCTGCAAAGTTTGATCGGTACCGGTGCGGGTGCCACCGTCGTCGTTGAAAACCTCTCCGCGGAATGCGAGCGAGAACTTGGACGTAAGGCTGTACTTCGCGAATCCGGCTAGTCCTCTCCAATACGCGTCGCGACCGATGGCAACGCCATTCTGCTCGTGGCCATAGATTCCATCGCCGCCCAGGGTGAGCTTCGAAAGCGGTTTCCATGTCCCGATCAATTCGTAAACGCCGCGCTGGTCGTGAGTATCGTTTCGGCGTTCCGGGCCGTAAATGAAGTTGAATGTCACAGTAGAGGTCTTGCTAGGAGTAAGCGCCAACTGTCCCGCGGCCGTGTAGCCATTGTTAAGGCGCTTAAAGTCGTCCCACCCATTGCAGATTGAAACCATGGCCGTGACCTTGTTGGTGAAGGCATAGGTCGCCTTGAGGCCGGTATGGGTAAAGGGTGTTCCGTAACCGAATATGAACCCGCGGCTGAATTCGTCGTTATAACCGTCGTACCCGCCGATCACCTCATATCCCATGTGGGTAACGTACTTCCCCGCATCGAGACGCAAACCCTTCCCGACGGGAAGGATGTAACTGACAAAGAGTTGCGGAATATCCACATTGTGCGCGACTCCGGTGCTCATGTTGCGGAAGAGACCCCAAGCGGCGGTAACCTTCGGGACCCCAGAGCCTGCGATCAGGTCGAGGCGGAAGCCAAATTGTTTCGGTGCGCTGATCGCGCGCTGGACGACCAGTTCAGCGACATCCAATTGGGGTTCGTCATCATTGAAGTCGAAAACCCGAAACTGGTTTATGCGAGAGCTGGGATCGTTGTCGTTGTAAGTGTAGGAGAAGGACATGAAGCCGTCGGTTGTGATGCCCCGCCACCATGGTTTTGCATCTGGTTTTGTATCGGCGGTGACGGCAACCGGAGCCGAAGCCGGAGCAGGCGCGGGCTCACCAGTTTGAGAGTGGGCCAGCAGGGATGATCCTACGATCATCCCTGCCACAATCATCCCGGCCACGATCCATTTAGCGAGGGACTGCCGGACAATTCGCTGGACAAACCGCCCAATTTTCCGCCAACCTGTTTCAACCCGGCTAGCGTGGACCTGCATGTTAGAGATCCTTGCGGCCGGTAATCTCCTCGTAGGCATGTTCGCCGTGGATGGATTCATCGAGGCCCATTTCCTCGCTCATCTCGCTGACTTTCACCGTCGTGAAGGCGTCGATGATTCGTAACATCGCATAGGTAAACACGAAGGCCCATACCGACGAGAAAGTCACCGCCGTGACTTGTTTCAGGAGGAACGTTGGATCGCCGTAGAGCAGTCCGTCCGCGCCGTTGGGATTAAATCCCTTGTTGGCGAATATTCCCAGCATGACGATGCCGAGGAAGCCGCCTACACCGTGGACTCCCCAAACATCCAGCGCGTCGTCCCACTGCATTTTGTTCTTCATCTCAACGGCGTAGTAGCAAACCACTCCAGAAACTAAGCCGATGATGACGGCGGTGGTGGGAGAAACATACCCGGCCGCGGGAGTGACGGTCGCCAGTCCGGCAACGGCTCCAGTCAGCAGGCCCAGGAACTTGGGCTTTTTCTCGTTGAACCATGCCACAAACAACCAGGCGACGGCCGCGAACGAGGCTGCCAAATCGGTATTGAGAAATGCTGTCGCAGTCACCGAATCGACTCGCATTTCACTGCCAGCGTTAAAGCCGTACCATCCGAACCACAGCAGGCCGGTTCCCAGAGCAACCAGCGGGATGCTGTGGGGGCCGCGGTCCGCAGTGTGGCGCTTCCCCACGTACAGCACGGAAGCCAAAGCGGCGACGCCCGCGATGTTGTGCACCACAATGCCGCCCGCAAAATCCAGCACGCCCCATTTCTGCAGAAAGCCTCCACCCCAAACCATGTGGACGAAGGGGAAATAGACGAAGGTCAGCCAAGCGGTCAGGAACAGCATGTATGCCTTGAAGGTGACTCGATTGGTGAACGCGCCCGAGATGAGCGCGGGAGTGATGATGGCGAACATCATCTGATACGCAATGAACACAAATGCCGGGATGGTGTCGTTCGGCGATGGGGTACTGAGACCGACCCCGCGCAGACATGCGTAGTGGAAATTGCCGATGACCCCGTGCCAGTCGCCGCTGAAACACAGCGAATAGCCGTATAAGTACCAGATCACTGTCGTCCAGCCCATCGAGACAAAACTCTGAATCATGATGGCGAGCACGTTCTTGCGCCCGACCAGACCGCCATAAAAAAATGCGAGGCCGGGTGTCATCAGCATGACCAGGCTGGTGCATAGAATCATGAAACCTGTGTTACCAGTATCGAGATGCAGCATTGAAGTTTCTCCAGGCGAAAAAGTTAGAAGGCATAAGCAACTGCGGTCCTAATCGGGAAACCACATCCTTCCACAACTTCACAGGCCGATGAGGCGCGTATGGACAGACCTGGCCGCAATTCTTTGATGGCCACTGGAAAATGTGAAGACAAGGAACTCGCGTGTGCTGCCGAGCTGGAAGTGAAGAAAACGCCAGCGATCTCCGGCGGCACCATCGGCACTGCCGACTCAGACTGAAGGAGGACCTCCAGCTCCTCCTTACCCGTAAGAGGGTGCTCTTTGGCGAGCGCAAGCGCCGTGAGGTGTGTCACGGTTGGTTGTGACGCGAACCTCTACGGCGTGCCAGGCGGGAAACGCCAGGATTGTCCTCAACCACAAACAACGCGAGCCGATGTGGAGCGGACACTCTTGTCCGCTGCTTTGTTCGAGCGGCATCGCAACAGGCTTTGTACGCCAATTATGAAATAGGCCAGACTTGACCTCGCACGCCTTGCTGCCGGATCTGTCCAGGCGCCTTGGATCTGCCATGCCATGTTCATAACTGCCGGGTGGGTCGTAACCGGTGCCGACGATGCGCTCCGGATCGCCGTAACTTGCAGGTCGGGACTTCTGAGGCATGGGCAACGCCTCAGTGGGAAGCTGCCGCGGAGATGCCGACCCGAAGAGGTGATGTCTTGCCTTTCCGTTTTTGAAGATCACTTAGAGTCCCGTAGGAAAAGGTGAAAATAGACTGCAAGTACGGGCGCCAATCCCGATCCTGATAAAGAGCGTTTCTTGAGGATTTTCCAGGCTTCGAGACGGCTCTTCTGTTGGATAATGACAACAGGGTTGTCCAGAACCCAGGTGTATTCGGCCGACCCAGAGAAAGCTGTCGCGAGAGCAATCGAGCATGCGTTCATCTCCTGCCGAAGCAACTACTGAATCTGCCCCTCCGCGAGAACAAGAGGAGAGGGCGCCAGAAGGTTCCGTGGGTGGCGGCCCTTGGTTCAAGGGGCCGCTGCGCGGCATGATCGTAGTGGCCGTGGTTGCGCTGGCCGTGGGCGCGCTTTTGCTTGGGGGTATAAAGAGGAAACCCTGGTCGAATGGGAGTGGCTCGCAATCTTCGAATTCCCGCGCCGCTACTGGTCGCGCCCTGCGTCTCAAGGGCACAACCGCAGCCGTGCAAACGCGTGCCATCCTCGCGCCGCTTCTGGCAGGCGAGCAAGTCGGCACACTCACTATCACCAAGCTGGCGCAGGGCGGAAGCCGCGTAAAACGCGGAGATCTGCTAGTGGAGTTCGACCGCCAAGCCCAGGCGCGCGATTTCATCGACAAGCAAGCGGAACACAGCAAGCTGGCCGACCAGGTACTAGAAGAGCAAGCAAAAGAGAATGCAGCTCGCGCCAAAGATGAAACTGAGATCAAGCAGGCGGAAGACAATCTGAGCAAAACCGAACTAGAAATGCAGAAGGTCGAGATCGTCTCGCGCATCGATGCCGAAAAAGCCCAAGAGGACCTTGACGAGGCGACGGCCACCCTGCAACAACTTCGCGAGACCTTCGGCCTAAAACGCAAGGCGGCTCAAGCGGCGATTCGCATTCTGGAAATTCAGCGGGACCGCACCCGCGAAACCATGCTGCACGCGCGCGCGAATTCTGAACTCATGCAGATCCACTCCCCCATTGACGGCGTCGTCGTTCTGAACACGATCTGGAAGCAAGGAAAGATGGGAGAGGTGCAGGAAGGCGACCAAGTCCGGCCCGGCGTTCCTTTCATGCAGGTCGTCGATCCCTCCAGGATGGAAGTGCGGGCGCCGGTCAATCAGGAGGATTTCCTTAGTTTGCAAGTGGGCCAGACGGCAAGGGTGCACCTCGATGCCTACCCGGAGCTAGTGTTTCCGGCGAGGCTGGAAGAGATGGCTCCCATTGGCAGGGACGGTGACTTCTCTTCCAAGCTTCGCATCTTCGCCGTAGTTTTCTCGATTTCGGGCAGCGACACCAGGCTGATGCCCGACCTTTCTGCCGCGGTTGACGTGGATCTCGCAGGCCAGAGCACCACTGCCGGCGGTTTCCAATGATCGCGTTTCCGTTTCCAACGACCGCCAGGATGAAGCAGATCTGGACTCGGCGCAAGGCAATGGTGGTTGCCGTCGTTCTGTTGGTGGGCGGCGGAGTGCTCGGTGCTGTCCGATACTCCAACCGGGCGCCCACGATGCCCACGTTTGAGGTGAAGCGTGGTGAGTTCATCGACTCGGTTCAGTTCCGAGGTGAAGTAAAGGCGATGAAGTCGGCGACGATTTCCGCTCCCGCCGAGGCGGGCGATCTCCAGATCGTCAAGATCGTCGCCGACGGCACCCCAGTGAAGCAGGGCGATGTGGTTGTCGAGTTTGACAAGACAAAAACCGAGCAGGATCTGGCGCAAGACCGGTCAACTTTGAAATCCGCGCAGGCAGAAATCGACCAGGCCCAGGCCCAGGCGCGTCTGACGGAAGAAGAGGATCTAACCGCAGTAATGAAAGCTCGATTCGACGTCGAAACGGCAAAGTTGGATGCCAGCAAACAGGAGATTGTCTCGAAAATCGAGGGCGCTGAGGCGAACTTGAAAGTGGCCGACGCCGAACAAAAGCTTCACGAAGTGGAAGAGAAACTGAAGGCCGATCGCGCTGTGAATCAAGCAACGGTCGAGAGCAAAACCCAGGCCAGCAAGAAAGCAGCCTATGACGTGCAGCGGGCGGAGCACGCTCTGTCCAGAATGACTTTGCAGGCGCCGTCGGCAGGAACGATCAGTTTGGTGTCGATGTGGCATCCCGGAGGCGAGTCTCCGTTTAAACCGGGGGATCGAGCTTGGCCGGGCGCACCGATGGCGGAGTTGCCAGACATCTCCTCGCTGCGAGTCTCAGCGCGAGCGGATGAAACTGAACGCGGCCGTCTGGCATTGAAGCAAACGGTTAGCGCGCAACTGGATGCAATCCCCGACCGGCAATTCACCGGCCAAATCGAGCAGATCAGCACGATTGCCACAATCGACTTTTCAGCCGGCTGGCCAATCCCTAGGAATTTCAATCTGGAGATCGCGCTTGATCAGACGGATGCGCGGTTGAAGCCCGGCATGACAGCCCAGCTGACCGTAGTAGTGGACCGGGTTCCGGATGCCCTCACCATTCCCGTGCAGGCTTCGTTTCAGAAATCGGGGCAGACCGTGGCATACGTATGGGAGGGTTCGAAATTCCAGGAGCGTGTGATTGCGATCGGGCGCAGAAACCGCGACCGCATCCTGGTGGCGAACGGCTTACGCCCAGGCGACCGCGTGGCGCTGAAAGATCCGTCGGTGAAGGAGTGATTTCGTGTCAATGAAACGCCGCCGTGTCATCGCGTGGGGAGTATTCGTGGTTATTCTCCTGGGCTGCATCGGCGTGGTGGCGGCTGCGCGGCGCGCCAAGCTTTCTGCAACCGATGGCGAGATTCCCGTTGGTCAAGTGAAACGTGGAGATCTGGATCTGAAGGTTGTGGTTACTGGCGAATTGCGCGCCAACCACACGATCACGCTCACTGCGCCTCCGGTGGGCGGCGGCGCCCTGCAAATCACTCGACTCTCACATACCGGTGCGGTAGTCAAGAAGGGCGACATCGTCATCGAGTTCGATCCCAGCGAACAGCTCTACAAGCTGGAGCAGAACCGTTCGGAGTTGCTGCAGGCAGATCAGGAAATCGCCAAGGCCAGGGCCGATGCTGCGGTCCTGGCGGCGCAGGATAAGGTAGCGCTGCTCAAAGCTCGCTTCGACGTGAGGCGGGCGGAGCTGGATGTCCAGAAAAATGAACTGGTGAGCGCGATCGATGGCAAGAAAAACCAGCTCGCCCTCGAACAGGCGCAGCGAGTCTTGGCGGAGTTGGAACAGGACATCCAGTCGCACACCGCATCCGGCCAAGCCACGATTTACCTTGCCCAGGAGAAACGGAACAAAGCCAAGCTGGCGATGGATCAGGCGCAGCAGAACATCGACAAGATGCATGTTACCGCAACCATGGATGGGCTAGTCTCCATCGAAAAGAACCGTGAGGCGAGCGGCGGATTCTTTTTTGAGGGCATGACTCTGCCTGACTACCGCGCAGGGGACCAGGTCCAGCCAGGCAGTGGCATTGCGGAGGTAATCGACTCCAGAGAGATGGAAGTCATCTCCAAAATCGACGAACACGACCGCAGTAATGTCAAAACCGGACAATCGGCAGAGATCGAGTTCGATGCCCTGCCCGGCCATGTTTTCCGCGGAACCGTTAAGAACGTAGGCGGAATGTCGATGCGGCAATTCTGGGAAGAGCAACTAGGAGGCAAATTCGACGTCTCGATTCAACTTTCGAAAGCCGACTCGCGGCTGCGCCCCGGTCTCACGGCTCAAGTCGTGATTCTAGGGGACGAAAAAAAGAACGTGCTTTACGTTCCCCGGCAAGCGCTGTTCCTGAAAGATGGCAAGCGCGTTGTCTACGTGAAGAAAGGCAACGGATTCGAACAACACGAAGTCAAGGTTCAAAGTGAAGGCGAGAGCCGCGCTGCCATCGAAGGACTGAATGCTGGGACCGAAGTCGCTCTGGTTGATCCGACCGCGCCGCGAAAGGCAGGCAATTCGGGCGCCGCTTCACCCAGCATCGGCGGAGGGACGCCCTAATGTCCACCGTTGCATCGCCCAGTCCTAAAAGGGTGCTCCGCGGCTACCAGCAGTGGGTTCCGGATGTGCGTCTGGGGCTGCAGAACCTCCTTCTCCATCGGCTCCGCTCGCTGCTGACCATGTTGGGCATGATTTTCGGCGTGGCCGCGGTAGTTTCCATGCTTTCCATCGGCGCCGGAGCGCGGCAGAAGGTGATGGCTCTGATCGAGCAGATGGGGGTCCGCAATCTTATCGTAGAAGCGAAGGAAACCACCGAGTGGCAAGCTCACCAGAAGATTCGCAAGATCTCCCCCGGACTTACCTTCCAGGACTATCGGGTGATTCGCGATGAAGTGGGCGACATCGTTGCTTCGACTCCCCGCAAACGGATGACGCCTTCGAAGACCATTCCGAAATCTCAGGAGGATGTGCCGGCCGTTTACGGCGTCAACCCGAGTTACACAAACATCGCAGGCCTTCATCTGCTGGAAGGCAGGTTTTTCGATCAGGACGAAGAGAGCCGGGGCGCGCCGGTCTGCGTGTTGGGAGCGGCCGCCAGGTCGAGTCTGTTCGGAGCTTCCAATCCGATCGACCAGTACATCAAGGTGAACGAACAGTGGTTTCGCGTGATCGGAGTGGTCAGCCCTCAGCTCAGCTCGCAGACGGAAGTAGCGGGAGTTCCGACGCAGGATCTCAACAACATCGTCTATGTTCCTCTGAATGCGGCGATCCTTCGCCTGGAAGACAGCTATAGCGACGTCCGCGACGAAATTGATGGAATTTATCTCCGCTTGCGGGAGAACGCAGACATGCCCGCGGTAGCGCAGGTGGTCAGGGCAATTCTGGATTCGTCCCACCACTCGGCCGGCGATTTCAGCGTGATTGTGCCCGCCGAACTGCTTGCCGAACAAAAACGCACGGAACGCCTCTTCAATGTCGTCATGGTTGCGATTGCTTCCATCTCTCTGCTGGTGGGTGGCATCGGGATCATGAACATCATGCTGGCCAGCATTCTCGAACGGACACGGGAGATCGGCCTGCGCCGCGCAGTGGGGGCTCGACAGTCCGACATAGTTCGCCAGTTCGTGATTGAAGCCATGATGATTTCGTTCGTAGGCGGAAGCCTCGGCATCGTGTTCGGCTTTGTGATGTCACGCCTGATCGCATGGCTTGCCGGATGGTCGACCATCGTGACCGCGAGTTCCATCCTTCTGGCGTTTGTTGTTTCTATCAGCGTGGGTCTGGTGTTTGGGATTTATCCGGCGGCGAAGGCCGCGCGCCTCGATCCGGTCGAAGCCATTCGTTACGAGTGAGTCAGCGGACTCATGCGCCAACGACCAACGATCGACGAGCGGCGATTTGTGGCGTGAACGTCTGCCGGCAGTTCTGGAGGATGAAGAATGAAGCTCCGTCTCGTTCTGTGCCCTATTCTGCTGTGCCTGGCCGCAAGCATCCTGCCGGCGCAAACCGTTCACCAACGGGAAACATTCCGCGGTCTGACCGGCCCCCAAACCGTCTCTGACACGTTGCCGGGCCCAAAGTATATGCAGGGGCACGTTGTCGATGGAAAACTGCGCCTGACACTGCAGGATGCGGTTGTCCTGACGCTGGCCAACAACAGCAATGTCAGGCTCCAGGAATTGAACATCGAAACTGCCAAGTATGCGCTGCTGGGCGCGCATTCGCCCTTCGATCCTCTCGCGCAGGCCAGTTTCAACACACAGCGGTCGATTTCGCAGGCGTATACGCAGCTTGCTGGGGCCCCGACGCTGGGAACTCCGCTGAGCACCTTGAACCAGGTCACGCAGCTCAATTACAGCCAGACGTTCGAGACTGGAACTAACTTCCAAGTCAATTTCAACGCTACCAAGCTCTCGTCAAACAGCACTTACAACTTCTTCAATCCGTCCATCTCTTCCTTCCTTAGCTTCCAGTTCACCCAGCCCATCTTGCGCAACCGCTGGTTGTTCGCAAATCGCGCGCCTCTTGTCATCGCGCGCCGCAACCTGCGAGGGTCCCGCGCCATGTTTGAAGTCCAGGTTAGTAACACCATTCAGCTGGTCGTCAACCAGTATTGGAATGTGGTGCAGGCGCGCGGCAACCTGGAAGTGGCGCGAACGTCACTGGATGCCGCCGAGGCTACCTACAAGCATGACAAGCGTTCCCTGGAACTGGGCGCGCTGCCGCCGCTGGACATATATCGCTCTGAGTCCCAAGTGGCCAGCCGGCGGGTACAGGCGATCCAGAGCGAGTACGCTCTGAAGCAGACCGAGGATGCTTTTCGTCAAACTGTGGGCGCTGACCTTGATCCTTACTTCCGAGCACTCGATCTCGATCTGACGGAACCACCAGAACCCGCAGTAGAGTTACAGAACATCGATGCGGCCGCGGCCCTGCAGCGAGCTTTGGAAAAACGCCAGGAACTTGAAGCGGCACGTCAGTCGCTGGCCAATGATGACACCAGCATCCGGCTGGCTCACAATAATCTGTTGCCCGATCTAAGCTTGGGCGGAAACTACTCCGGCAGCGGACTGGGAGGCAATGAATACAATCTCGGCCCTCCGCCGCAGCTGATTTCTACAGGAGGACTCGGCGACTCACTGAACCAGATGTTCGGCTTTGGATATCCGTCGTACGGGTTCTCCTTGACTTTGAACCTCCCTATCAAGAACCGGAGCGCTGAAGCCGCTCTTGGCAATGCTCTGGTCTCGCGTCGTCACGACCTGTACACCGAAAGGCAAATTCGCGAGCAGATCACGTACGACGTCAGCAACGCGGTCCATCAACTCGAGCAGGCGAAGATCGGCATGGCGGCCAGCAAGGAAGCCGTTGATCTGGCGCGCAAGACCGTGGCCGCGGAACAACGCAAGTATGAACTGGGAACGGGGCAGATTTTCCTGGTTCTCGAAGCGCAAACCGAGCTAGCGGCGGCGGAGCAGGGTCGTTTGCAAGCCGAAATCGGTTATCAACTGGCGGTGGCAGCCCTCGATTACGCCACCGGTAGTTTGTTAGAACCTTATGGCGTGCAAATCGCGGAACTCACGCGGTAATTGTCACCGTGAAACCTCAGGGAAGGCCCGGGATTTTTCCAAACTCTGGAGGGACGGGCGGGACGGTTTGCGCGACATCCAGCCGTTGGCGATGCGGCTGCAGCCTTTCGGATTATGTGCAAATCTCAGTTCTTGTGACGAAAGTACTGATTCGCAAGCGGTTCCGTCAATTACCGTCCAAACGAGAGTTAACCAACTTAGAAACATAGATTTAGGAAGGTGCCGACGGTGCCGAAATATCCCCACCGACTGGCCGGTGCCGCTGGATTCCGGGGTCCGTGCTTCTCATCCACAAAGTTTTCCACAGGGTAAAGGTGTTTCAGGATTGGACTTTTGCCGGTCTTCATCGCATGGGGGCGGACAACCGAGAGCAGCTGTCCGTAGGCGCGATCAATCCCGCCTACTCGCCGGGTTCGCTGTTGCCTTCGAGCATGTTGGCGAAGCGCGTGGAATTGTGCAAAAACGCGAGATTGAACTTGCCGATGGGGCCGTTACGTTGCTTGGCGATGATGATTTCGGCGCGGCCCTTGAGGTCGGGGTCGTCCTGCTTGTAGATCTCTTCGCGGAAGATAAACATGACGACGTCGGCGTCCTGCTCAATCGACCCCGATTCGCGCAGATCGGAGAGCTGCGGCCGGTGGTCGCCGCCCCGGCTTTCGGGAGCCCGGCTAAGCTGCGACAACGCGAGCACGGGGACCTGGAGTTCTTTCGCGATGGCTTTCAGCCCGCGCGAGATGGAGGAAACTTCCTGCGTCCGATTTTCGTAGCGCTTGCTGCCGCCGGACATGAGTTGCAGGTAGTCGACGACCAGCAAGTCAAGGCGTCCCTGTGACTGTTTGAGGCGGCGGGCTTTGGCGCGCATTTCGCTCAGCGAGATGCCAGGCGTGTCGTCGATGAAAATTGGGGCGTTGGAGAGTTCCTCCATGGCGCGGACGATTTTTTTCATGTCGTCGCCCCAGAGCGAGCCGGTGCGCATCTTGTGCGCGTCAACGATGGCGCGAGAGCAGAGCAGGCGTTGCAGCAGGGCTTCACTCGACATTTCGAGCGAGAAAATGCCCACCACCTTGCCGTCGTCGATGGCGGCATTTTCGGCGATATTCGTAGCCAGTGAGGTTTTGCCCATGGAGGGGCGGGAGGCGAGGATGACGAGGTCGGATTTCTGGAAGCCGCTGGTCTTCTCGTCGAGATCGGTGTAGTGGGTGGCAAGGCCGGTGATGCGCTGCCCGCGTTGCAGCAGCGCGTCGACCGAGCCGAACGAGTTGCGGACAATCTCCTTGATTCCCTGGAACCCTTTGCCAATGCGCTTCTCGGAGAGCTGGAAAATGGCGGCTTCGGCTTCGTTCAGGATTTCGTCGGCGGGATCGGCCTGCTCGCTGGCTTTGGCGATGGCGGTATTGGAGACGTTGATCAGCCCGCGCAGGATGGCCTTGTCGCGGACGATTCTGACGTAATGCTCGATGGATGGCCGGTCGGGTACGCCGTCAAGCAGGCCGGAGATGTAGCCGACATCGCCGACCGCTTGCAGATCCTTCTTCTGCTCCAGTTCTTCGACCAGTGTGATGATGTCAATCGGCCGCGAAGATTCGGCCAGATCCATCATGCGCGAATAGATGCGCCGGTGCGAGTCGATGGAAAAGTCTTCCGGCTTCAGGTGCTCGGCGGCATCGTTGAAGGCATGATTGTCAAGCAAAACGGCGCCCAGAATGGAGCGCTCGGCTTCAATGTTCGCCGGCAAGCGGCCGATGGTGGTTTCCAGAGTGGCCACGATGTTTAAGTGAGTGCTTTGCATCGTAAACTGTTTCCCCCTGTGGACGTATGAGGAGCACCACAGGAAAACCGGGTCGAAATGAATTATTTTCGGCCGGCATACTTCCCATGTAGAGACGGGGCTTGCCCCGCCTCCGTGACCGCAGCAAAGCCAAGCCTCTACAAGAATTCAGCCGACGCCTGCAACGCAGTATGTCACAGGGCGAATAAAAAGCAAATAGCTTCCGCGGGGACCATCTAGGCCTCAATGCATGGGTCTTTCGCTTGCATCAAGATGACAACCCGAATTTATGCCGCGAACTCGTGGGACACGACGCTAGGAGCTTGTTGAAAAGAACATTCCGTTGGCGTTTCACCGAACGCAGGCGACGAAGAATCCAGCATTCAGAAGTTAGCCCTGATTGGGCGTATCCCAATGAAAAGCTTTTGGCACCACCGTGATCTCATCTGGGTGACGTGCGTGTCCGATATTCTCCTTGCGGAGAGCGCCGAGAATTCTGGCCCCTTTTTTGGCGATGCTTGACAGCAAGGGTGCGGCCATCCCCAACGCACAAGTGGAGAGGCTGGCGTAGGCCGAGCAATTAAGCAGTCAAGTGCTGTTCACGCCGAACGCTACGGCGGCGTTCGATAACCCGCCAATCACGGACATCGGGAATCCGTCGTTCGGGCAGATTACCAACACGGTGCGGACGCCCAAGCTGGTACCGTTCTCACTGCGTTACGCTTCTTGGGGATGCGGGTGAGGGTTCTTATGCTGGCAAGCGCAAGATACGGTCGAATGCGGTGGGGCCTGGGACGGCGGTCTCGTTGCGCGGCATCCTGCGTCCTGCTGTTGAGCTTGACTTTTGGTGGAATTGTTTTGGGGCAAGAGCCTTCCCGGAAAGTGATTGTGCGGAAGGAACCGGGCTATCCCGAGTTGGCCAGGCGGATGCACCTGAGCGGCATGGTGAAGCTGGAAGTGGTGATCACTCCCGCGGGAGCGGTTAAGTCAGCGAGGCTGTTGGGCGGCAACCCGGTGTTCGAGCAGAGCGCCATAGCGGCGGCGAAGCAGTGGAGATTTGAAGCAGCGGAAAAGGAAACGAAAGAGCTGATTCTGGTAAAGTTCATGGTGCCGTAGAACCATCGCAGCGCGCCAGACTATGCCAAGCGCGCGTGTCTTTTCTCATAATTTCGTTGATCGCCCGGTTCATACCCTCCAATAGTCGGGCCGCCACTGCTGGACTGCTTTCTTGATGTCCAGGGCGGACAGCTTCTCGTTCAGGGCTCGCGCGGCGAGCGCAGGGAGTTCCGCGTCGGAAGCGAAGCGCAGCGCGACTAATTGCGATTCCGTAAATTCCGCGATACGCGGACGAAGGGCGGCGTCGAGTAAGGACGCGAGCCGCAATCTTTCTTCCAGCCGGATTACGCGGTCCTGCACCTTGAGGGCATAAAGCCGGATCTTGAACACAGCGAACAACGCCGCGATGATGAAGACAACCAACCACGCCGAATGCAACCCTGGCCTTCTGACCAGATGGACGATGGCGACGATCACCGTGATGGCGAATACGGGCAGGATGAAAAAGTGGAAGAGCGGATCTAGACGCTTGTGATTGGAAAAATTCTGGGCGGCTCCGTCAGCCATGCGAAACTCCTTTGGAAACTCGCACTATCATCGCACGAATGGAGCGCGTGAAGGGTAAAGTTCGGATTCATTTTCCGATACAGAAGGTGCCGAAAATCAGGTTGAGGATGTCGTCGGTGGTGGTGGCGCCGGTGATTTCGTCGAGAGGACGCAGGGCGCCGTAGAGATCGAGCAGCAGCATTTCGTGGGGGACTCGGGCGGCGACGGCGGTAGTTGCGGCGTCGAGCGCGGTTAGCGCGTCGTTGACTAGTTTCTGATGGCGAACGCCGGTGAGGAAACCGGATTCTAGCTGCGTGGTGGAGTCTCCGGCGACGTGATGCAGGATGGCGGCGCGCAGGGCGGGGATGCCTTCGCCGGTCAGGGCGGAGGTCGGGATGTGCTGCGGAGAACGTGGCTCTGCCGGAGAAACCCTGCCAGGCTCTGCCCGGCTTGGGCGGACAAGAGTCTGCCCTGAGCTTGTCGAAGGGGCGTCCGCCCCTACGCGGGCATTGCTGGTTCGGAGGAGGTCGGATTTGTTTTCTACTACGATCACGGGGCGGCCTTGTACCTGGCGCAGTAATTCCTGGTCTTCTTGGGATAGGGGCTGGGGTTTGTCGATTACTACTAGCACTAAGTCGGCGTCGGCGAGGGCCTCCATTGACTTCTTGATGCCGATGCTTTCGGCTTCGTCCAGGGCGCGGCGGATGCCGGCCGTGTCCACGAGTTCCACAGGAATTCCACCAATGGCGACGGTTTCGCTGACCAGGTCGCGAGTCGTGCCGGGCTGGGCGGTCACGATGGCGCGCTCGCGTTCAACCAACCGATTAAACAGGCTTGACTTGCCGACGTTGGGACGGCCTACGATGGCGAGCGTCAGTCCCTGGTGAACGATTTTGCCGTAAGCAAAAGTGGCGGCGAGTTGCGTGAGCGGGGCTTTGACTTGAGCGATGCGATCGAGGATGGTGGCGTCGGGGGCGATAGAGACGTCGTCCTCGGCGAAGTCGATGCCGGCTTCAAGCAGTGCGATCAGGTCGACCAATTCCCGCTTGATGGGCTTGAGGCGATTGGAAAGCGCGCCGTCGAGCTGTTGCGCGGCGACCTTGGCCTGAAAAAGGGTTTGCGCGTCGATCAGGTCGCGGACGGCTTCGGCTTGGGTTAGGTCGAGGCGTCCGTTAAGAAAGGCGCGCATGGTGAATTCTCCGGGCTCGGCGAGACGGGCGCCGCGGGCGAGAGAGAGTTCGACGATGTGGCGCAGCACGACGGGCGATCCGTGCGCCGAGATTTCGACGATGTCGTCCGTGGTGTACGAGTGGGGCTTGGCGAAGTAGGTGACGACGACCTCGTCGATGCGTGCTTGAGTTGTGGCGGGTTCGATCAAATCGCAGGGGATGGCTCGACCGGCTTTCAGCGGTTGCTTGAGACGCAGCATGGGCGCGGCAATGGCGCGCGCTTCCGGACCGGCCAGGCGGACTACGCCGATGCCGCCGCGTCCGGGCGGGGTGGCGATGGCGACGATGGTGTCATCCAAATTCACACGAACATTCTAGCCGTGTGACGCTGCGCTCACGCTAGACGTTTGTCTATCACTGCTTGTCCACTTTCGATAAACAAAGAAGTGGTAGAGGGCTAGAGCGAGGGGGACGAAGCAGAAAATGAACGGAAACCAGAGCGCACGTCTCAGCCACGACGAGTGGTCGAAGTTGAACCAAAAATAAAGCATCGCCACCCATAACAATGCCGAACCGATGACCTCAGGGATCAGGACCAACCGCAAGAGGGCCGCAGTAGCTGGCGGTAAAGTATGTGATCCGGCGACGGCTTGAGCGGAGCGTGTTCCAACCAGGGTCCCACTCAACGTGAGAGCCAGCACGGAGCAAACGAGATAAACACGGCGCGCGGCGCGGGAATCCATCCACGTCCGCGAGATGGGCAAGATCAACATCGGGCGACAGCTTACCACGCCCTACGCCCGTTTGCTGCATCTGGCGCCCGTCATTTATACTTGCACTTCGCCTCAAGGAAGCTGATTCAATCAGGAGCAAGGATTTTCGATGCCGAAACGCACATTTCAACCCAACCGGCGCAAGCGCTCGAAGAAGCACGGGTTCCGGACTCGCATGAAGACCAAGAGCGGGGCCGCAGTGCTCTCGCGCCGCCGGGCCAAAGGGCGCAAGCGCGTCTCGGTGAAACCGGGTTTCCGCGAGTAGTCTTCCCCTCAACGGGCAGCAAAGGCCGTCATTATTATTGACTATTGTGCAGGATTGTGAGCTGGTGAACGCCGACGCTCCGAAGCGGAGTGTAGAGCAGCCCGCGGCGAAGGCGGGGGCAGGCTTCCCGCGCTCGGCGCGGTTGCTGAAGCACTCCGACTTCGATCGCGTGTATAAGCAAGGACGGCGCCACTTTTCCTCGCACATGACCGTGTTCTATCTGCGGCAGGCGGAGGGCGGCGCGCGCGTCGGGTTCACGGTGGGCCGCGTGCTGGGCGGCGCGGTGGAGCGCAACCGGATCAAGCGCCGCTTACGCGAAGCGGTGCGGCAGCGCCGCGCGGTGCTGCAGGGCGCCGGCGCGTGCGGCATTGATGTGGTGATCAATCCGAAGAAGTCGGTGCTGACGCTGGAATTCTCGGCGGTGCTCGAAGAAGTGGGCCGGGCGTTCGATGCGATCGCGAAAAAGCTGATGGAGAAATAAAGCAATGAAGTCTCTCGCGCTTGGGCTGCTGCGGCTTTATAAACGGTGGATTTCGCCGGCGTTTCCGCCCTCGTGCCGCTACGTGCCGACGTGTTCGGAATACGCAATGGAAGCGGTCGAGCGGTATGGCGCGTTGCGCGGCGGAATGATGGCGGCATGGCGAGTGTTGCGATGCCATCCCTTGGCGAAGGGTGGGTATGACCCGGTGGAGAAAGATCAAAAGTTCGGACAAGAGTGTCCGCGCCACACTGGACTGATTGCGAGCGACTGATTTGGCCGAATTTCATAATCCTCAACAAGAACCCGGGATGGAGCGCAAGCTGTTGGTGGTGTTTGCGCTGACGTTCCTGATCATCATCCTTTTCCAGCCGCTTCTGAAAAAGTACGGCCCGCAGCCTCCGGCGAAACCGGAGAGTTCGCAAGCGGCTCCGGTGCAAAATCAGGCGCAACTTCCTTCGCAGACCCCAACACAACTTCCCGCGCAAATCTCAAAGGCGACTGGCGCTGCGCGTGGGAAGGCGCCGCCGGCATCGGCTCCGCTGCAGGCGGCGAGCGAGTCGGAGACGGTGATCGAAAATGACGTCTACCGCATCGTGTTCACAAATCGCGGCGGACGGGTCAAGTCGTGGGTACTGAAGAAGGAAACCGACGACAAAGGCGGTCAGCTCGAACTGGTGAATAGCGCGGCGGCGGAGAAGTACGGGTATCCGCTGACGTTGTGGACGTACGACGAGGCGCTGCGGAATGAGGTGAACTCCGCGCTGTATGTGGAACCCACCCTTCCGCAAAGTGCGCGGAAGGATGGGGCGCCCCCTGCCGCTAGCAATACGCTCACTGTTCCCGCGGAAATCATTTTCAAATACTCCGATGGCGACGTCTCGGTTGAGAAGAGTTACAAGTTCGATCGCGACAGCTATGTGGTTGGAGTGCGAACTTCGGTCGAAGTGAAGGGGGCGCAGGTCACCGCGTTTCCGATGTGGCCGGCTGGATTCGGAGACCAAATCACCGCTCCGCAATATGCGGCAAGCCAGATGGCTTACCAGTACGACGGCAAAGTTGAACGGTTGACGACGAGTAGCTGGACAATCTTGCCCGCCATCAAGGTCGTTGGCGGCGCCACTGTCTCGGGACCGTTCCACTGGGCGGGAGTTTCCGACCAATATTTCGCGGCGGCTTTCTTGCCGGCTGATCCGCAGAACGCGGCCATGGTGACGCTGCGCAACGCCATTGAAATTCCGCACAACGCGTCCGATCCGAATAACAAGCAGATGGACAAGGTGGACGTGCTGGGCGCGGCGGTTGGCAGCCTGAAGGGCTCGACTGACGCCCGGCTGTATGTGGGCCCGAAATCGCTGGCGGATTTGGAATCGGTGAGCGTGCCGGGGATCACGGGCGCAGAGCCGGATCTGCGCAAGATCATCGACTTTGGCTGGCTCGGAATCATCGCGCGTCCGCTGTTCTTGTGGCTGAAGTGGATGTACATCCACATCGTCGCGAACTGGGGCTGGGCGATCCTGCTGCAGACGCTGGTCATCAACCTGGCGCTGCTGCCGCTGCGGCTTTCGCAGATGAAGTCGATGCTGAAGATGCAGCGCGTCGCGCCGCAGATCAAGCAGATCCAGGAAAAATATAAAAAGTACAGTCTTCGCGATCCGGAAAAAGCCAAGATGAACCAGGAGATTTCGGCGCTATATAAGAAGGAAGGCGTGAATCCGGCGGGGGGATGTCTGCCGATGCTGATCCAGATGCCGTTTCTGTTTGCGTACTACCGCATGCTCAACGTAGCGATGGACCTGCGTCATGCGCCGTGGCTGTGGATTCGCGATCTTTCAGCGCCCGATCCGTGGCACATTCTGCCGATTGCGATCATCGTCACGATGGTGGCGTTGCAGCGGATGACGCCGCAGGCGGGCATGGATCCGGCACAGCAGAAAATGATGAACATCATGATGCCGGGCATGTTCGGCCTCATGACCTGGAACCTGCCGGCGGGGTTGGGCTTGTACTGGTGCGCGGGGCAGTTGATTATGATCGTGCAGCAGGCGGTGATGAATCGCACGTCGCTCGGCCGCGAAATGCGCGAGATGATGGCGAAGCGGGCGCGGAAGAAAGAGAAATAGCTTTCAGCTATCAGCTTTCGGCCGTCAGTTAAGTCTTGTCTGGCGGGGGCTGAGACCTGACACCTGAGACTTTAACTATGCCGATCACAGACAAGGTTGCTGCTGCTAAACAGATTGGGGAATTTCTGCAGGCTGTCATTTCTAATGGCGGCTTCAAGTTGAAGTATCGGATCACGGTGGATCCGCCGATGGCGCAGAATCGCGAGTGGGAACATCCGGAGATTCTGGTCGAGTTTGCGGGGCCGGATTCGGCGCTGTTGCTCGAGCGGGGTGGCGAGTTGCTGCGTTCGTTTGAGCTGCTGGCGTCGGAGATCCTTCACCTGCACGGCAACGAGCATGAGAGGATCTGGTTCGACTGCAAGAATTTCCGGGCGCTGCGGATCGACGAGTTGCAACTGGCGGCGCGAGTGGCGGCGGAGCAGGTGCGCCGGACGAGCGAGCCCTACCGTTTCGGGCCGATGTCGTCGCGCGAGCGGCGGATCGTGCATCTGGCGCTGCGCGAGGAAAAAGATTTGCACACCGAGAGTGACGGCGAGGGCGGAAGACGCTCGGTGGTGGTGTATCCGGGGAGTTCCAAGACGACGGCGCCGGCGAAACGGGAACGGCGGACCATTTCGTAGCTGGCGAGCTGCGTTCGGCTGGACAGCCGAGGGCGGTTGTCCCTCTATTGCACACTTTGCGCGGCAGTTATTTTCTCGACACTTGACAGCGCAATAAAATTGCGATTCGACAAAGCGCTCGCGCGGAAAGATTTTTGTCGCAACGCACCGACGCGGCGATTTTTTTGTGCTAGTATGCCGTTCGAATCGTAAAAGGTTTCTCGAACACCCGCACTGCAAAACACAAGCTGCTCTGCAGGAAACGAAGAACTCATAATTTCAAGATTTGATTTTTTCCCGGCCGTTTTACGCCGGCGTTTTCGATATTCTGGCAAATCATGTCTCTCACCGGTTCCACCATCATCCCGAATCCTTGGGTGCGCATCCTCGACGCCCTGGAAAAGAAAGTCAATAGGCACTCCTACGACACTTGGTTGAAGCCGACCCGCTACAGCCACGCCAGCAATGGAGTTCTGTTTGTGCGCATTCCCACCGCCGAGTTCCGTCTCGTCGGCGACAAATACGCGGATCTAATTCAGGAAGCGGTCGACAACCTCGGGCTTGGATACGAGGATGTGAAATTCGTTACTGCCGAGGACGATCCTTCGAACACGCCGATCCGCCATAACGGTGGGCTGTCGGCCCCGAGCCCGGGTTCGCAGGCGGCGCCGGGGTTGCATCCGGCCCAGGGGCGGTTCGACTGGGACAGTGCCGCGCAACTGAACCCGCGCTATACCTTTGACGCGTTCGTGATCGGCAGCGGAAACCAGTTCGCGCACGCGGCCTGTCAGGCGGTGGCGGAGCGGCCTTCCAAGGCCTATAACCCGCTGTTCTTGTACGGTGGCGTTGGGATGGGCAAGACTCACCTGATGCAGGCAATCGGGCACGAGATCAAGCGCCGGACGCCGCAAGCGGCAATCTGCTACGTGTCAAGCGAGAAGTTCACCAACGACATGATCAACTCGTTGCGCTACGACAAGATGATCAGCTTCCGGGATAAATTCCGGACGATGGATGTGTTGCTGGTGGATGACATTCAGTTCCTGGCGCAGAAAGAGCGCACACAGGAAGAGTTCTTCCACACGTTTAATGCGCTGCACGAATCGATGAAGCAGATCGTGATCGCCAGCGACCGTCCGCCGAAGGAGTTAGCGGAGTTCGAGGATCGCTTGCGCAGCCGGTTCGAGTGGGGTCTGATTGCCGATATTCAGCCGCCGGATCTGGAGACGAAAGTCGCTATCCTGCAAAAGAAGGCGGAGCAAGAACGGGTCACGTTGCCTACGGACGTCGCGTTGTTTATCGCCTCGAATATCCGGTCAAATGTGCGTGAGTTGGAAGGCGCTCTGATTCGTCTGGTAGCGCATTCTTCGCTGATCGGGGCGGACATTACGCTTCCATATACACAGCAAGTATTGAAGAATTTCATCGATTCGCAGGCCCGTAAGGTAACAATTGAATCTATTCAGAAGGCGGTTGCTGAGCAATTTGGCCTGCGCCTGGTGGAAATCAAAGCGAAGAACAATTCGCGCTCTATTGTCTATCCGCGGCAGATTGCAATGTACCTGGCCAAGCATCTCACGGAAGCTTCCCTGCCTGAAATTGGACGCCAGTTTGGCGGCAAGCATCACACTACAGTCTTGCATTCAGTGGACAAAATTGAAGAGGTCCGTAAGAACGATAAGGATTTAAACAGGTTGCTTAATAAACTGACTGAGCAATTGGGCGCGTAAATGGTGGTTTTTACCAATTTTTCCACTCATCAGGCTATTTTTCCCGTCCTCCAACTGTGGAGTGCTTGTGGAACCTGTGTGAGATCAAGTAGAAACTCGGGAATGGTCCCCGTGTTACGATGGCCGCTGCTAAACCGGGGAGTGATTCTTCACATGAAGGGTCGATTTGGAAGCAGTTGAACCGTAGGGATTTGAACCAATTTTCCACTTTTCCGACGTACCTACGGTTACTACTGGTTTTCCTGCTTTTGTATTTGATATAAGAAGAGAACAGAAGTAGAGTCGGGAGACCAAATATGCCGGTGGAAGTTGCCTCTGCTGTAGCCACAACGACCATGGAAATTACGGTCAGCAAATTTGAGCTTCTTCGTGAACTGACAGCTACTCAGGGTGTAGTGGAGCGTAAGACTACAATTCCCATTCTCTCCAACTATCTCTTTGAGGCTGCAGGGGACAAATTGTCGCTAACCGCGACAGATCTTGACCTTAGCCTGCGCACATCCTGCAATGCTAAGGTGAGGAAGGAAGGTGCATGTACAGTTCCAGCGCGCAAACTTTACGACTACGTAAAGCTCCTGCCCGATGCCGATATCGCCATCAAACTGCTTGAGAATCACTGGGTCAGCATTCGCTGTGGCCGGTCTAACACAAAGATGGTAGGCATGGCGAAGTCGAATTTTCCGAGCCTACCAGTGTTTCCCTCCGTGGGTGTGATCAGAATTCCTACGGGTGTACTACGGTCAATGATTGCCAAGACAGGCTTTGCTATTGCCAATGAGGAGTCGCGCTATACGCTGAATGGGGCGCTGATGGTGTTGAAGCCGGAATCGATCACCATGGTCGCAACCGACGGCCACCGCTTGGCGCATATAGAGCGCTCAGGAGAAAAGTTTGAAGGCGTCTCAGGTGAGATGAAAACGCTGATTCCAAAGAAGGCGATGGACGAGTTGAAATCGCTGCTCGATTCCGATGTCGAGGCCATCGACTTTGCCAAGGACGAGTCTACGCTGTTCTTCCGCGTGGGTCAGCGTCTGCTGACGTCGCGCCAGCTTACGGGGCAGTTTCCCAACTACGAGGCTGTGCTTCCGAAAGACATCTCGAAGTCAATCGCGCTTCATGGCGAAGAACTGGGAGCCGCGATCGCGCGCGTAGCGCAGTTCGCTGACGAGCGATCGCGCGCCGTACGGCTGCGTCTGGAGAAAGGCGAGTTGAAGATTTCCGCATCGTCAACCGAGACCGGCGAGTCGGAGGATTCCATCGAAGTTGCCTATGACGGTGAGGTAATGCAGATCGGATTCAACGCTCAATACCTGATCGACTTCATCAGAGCGACCGGTTCGTGCGATGTGAAGCTGGAGCTGAAAGATGCGCAGTCCGCCGGCCAGCTTCGTCCCGCCGAGGGCGAAGATTACAAATACCGGTACATCGTGATGCCGATGAGGATCTGAGGCCACTGAGCATTTCCAGTGTGGCCATTTATGGAGGGAAGCGCAATGCTATCCGGCTTTAAACAATTTATCTTGCGCGGCAATGTGGTGGACATGGCAGTGGGCGTGGTGATTGGTGCGGCCTTTGGCGGCGTGGTCACGGCGCTGACCACAGATCTGTTAACGCCGCTCATCGCGGCGATCGTGGGCAAACCGGATTTCTCTGCCATCCATTTCACGATTCACGGGGCGTTGTTTCCCTTGGGCCACTTCATCAACGCCGGGGTGTCGTTTCTGCTGATTGCTGGAGCTATTTATTTCTTTGTGGTGGCGCCGGTGAATGCGCTGGTGGCGCGGATGCACAAAGATCCGGCGCCGGCGGATCCAACCACCAAAAAGTGCCCGGAATGCCTGAGCGAAATTCCGATCGGCGCGCGGCGGTGCAGCCATTGCGCGCAGCCGGTGATGGGTAAGGCGGCGTAGTCCGCGCTTCAGACCATCGTTGTTTGCGACGAGCAAGCGCTTGGCGAAATCCGCCGGATTCCTGTAAAATTAAGTTTTTGACAACAGGCCTGGAAGGATTCAGAGTTATGGCGCGAGTTTGTGATATCTGCGGCAAGGGGCCGCAGTTCGGAAACACCATCAGCCACGCCCACAATGTGAGCAAACGGCGCTGGAACGTCAATCTGCGCCCGGTTCACGCCAAGGTGGGAGCCGCTACTAAACACATCCGCGTCTGCACTTCCTGTCTGCGCAGCGGCAAAGTGGTAAAAGCGTAGCTTTCTAGAGGCCCGCGGATTCTACGGAGTCCTGCGGGCCTTTGTGTGTCCTGCCAGCTTTCTGGACAGAGCCTGCCCTGTTTGCCGAACCCCCGTCCCTAGACGGGCTCCTTCACCACCAGCTACTTCACGTCTACCAGTTGCACGTCAAAGATAAGGGTTGAGTTGGGCGGGATAACCCCCGGATAACCCTTTGCTCCGTAGGCCAGGTCCGGCGGAATGCGCAGTTGGCGCTTGCCGCCTACCTTCATGCCGGCTACACCTTCGTCCCATCCCTTGATGACCTCGCTGGCGCCCAGCGTGAAGTCAAACGGACGGCCGGTCCCAACCGAACTGTCGAACTTCTTTCCGCTGGTGAGCCAGCCCGTGTATTCGACTTTGACGTGCTGTCCACTTTGCGCGACCGCGCCGGTCCCAACTTTGATGTCCCAGTATTCGAGACCGCTGGCGGTTTTAGTGGAATCGCCGGTAACCTTAGTGGGCCCGCTGGCCTTGTGCACTGGAGCCGTCTGGGCAATGACCAGGCTGGCTAGTGCGAGTAGGGTGATGAGAAGAATGACGATTTTCATAATGCCTCTTTTCTTTTGTCTTCAAAGTCTTCAACAATTCTGTCTCTTCGCGTCAATTTTGTTCAAGCCAGCGCAATCACGTCGATTTCAACCAACACATCTTTCGGAAGCCGCGCCACTTCGACAGTGGAGCGCGCCGGCGGCGCCTGCTTGAAGTAACGGCCGTAGACTTCGTTCATCGCGGCGAAATCCTCCATGTCCTTGAGGAAGACGGTGCAGCGCAGAACTTTCTCCAGGCTGCTGCCCGAGGCCTGCAAAACGGCGGCAAGGTTCTTGAGCACGCGCTCGGTCTGCGCGCTCACATCGCCGGCGACGACCTGCGAGGTGGCGGGATCGATGGGGATCTGTCCCGAAGTAAAAATTAAGCCCTCAGTTCGAATGGCCTGCGAGTACGGGCCGATGGCTTTCGGCGCCTGCCAGGTGGCGATCACTTCGCGCATGATTCCTCCAGTGCGGCGAGACTGCGTTTTTGTAGAGATGATTGGCGAAGAGTGATTAACGCAGATTGCGACGGTGGAAGTCAAACAGCTCGTGTGGGGACAGGCGCCCTCGCGAGCCTGCCCTGAGCGAAGTCGAAGGGTCCAAGCCGAGCGCAGCTCAGCAGCTGCCCGCGCCCAACGCCAGTCGTGCCTCGCTAGAACAGCGAGCTTTGCCGCCGGTTCGGAGTGATTCCGAAATGTTCGTACGCCAACTGCGTCGCCACCCGCCCACGCGGAGTGCGGTTCAGAAAGCCGATTTGGATCAGAAAGGGCTCGTAGATTTCTTCGATGGCGTCGGGTTCTTCGGCGAGCGCCGCGCCCAGCGTATTCAAGCCCACCGGCCCGCCCTGGTACTTCTCGATAATGGTGAGCAGCAGTTTGCGGTCGACTTCATCGAAGCCGTGCCGGTCAACTTCCAACATGCTGAGCGCCGACTGGGCGGTGGGCAGATCGATGGAACCGTTGGCGCGCACCTGCGCGTAGTCGCGCACGCGGCGCAGCAGCCGGTTGGCGATACGGGGCGTTCCACGAGAACGGCTCGCGATTTCAGTGGCTCCGGGACGATCGATGCTCGCGCCAAGAATCTCCGCCGAACGTTCGACAATGACGCGAAGATCGTCGTGCGTGTAGAACTCGAGCCGCAGCAGCAATCCGAATCGCGAGCGCAGGGGCGCGGAGAGCAGTCCCGCGCGCGTGGTGGCACCGATAAAGGTGAAGGGCTTCACATCCATCGTGTGAGTACGCGCGGACGGGCCCTGGCCGATCATGATGTCGAGTTTGTAGTCTTCGAGCGCGGAGTAGAGGATCTCTTCGAGCGCGGCCTGCAGACGGTGCACTTCGTCAATAAAAAGCACCTGCCGGTCACGGAGATTGGTGAGAATTGCAGTCAGGTCACCCTTGATCTGCAGCGTCGGGCCGGACGTTTGCTGGAAGGCCGCTCCTAGCTCGTTGGCGATGATGTTGGCCAGTGTCGTCTTGCCGAGGCCTGGGGGTCCGTAGAGCAGGACGTGGTCGAGCGCTTCGCCTCGGGACTTGGCAGCCTGGATGGCGATGTCGAGATTCTCTTTGACTTTGTTCTGGCCGATGAATTCTTGCAGGCGCTGCGGGCGAAGCTTAAGCTCAAACGAAGAATCGTCCTCGACCGGGGCGGCGGAGACGAGGCGGTCTTTCAGAGCGGGATTGTCTTTGGCGGCGGACACTGAAGGCGATGGTAGCAGTTCTGAGTTCTTGGTTCTAGATGTGGGGCGGACACTCTTGTCCGCCCATTTGGGATGCTCCGCGGTGGTTGGCTCAGGCGGTGCTCTCAGCGTTGACCTTGCGCGGACAGAAGTGTCCGCGCCACACAATCAATCTATTGCCCAATCACTCCCAGGTGCACGCCCTTCAGCTTGCCCGCGTCGAACCATGCCACCTTCTGCCCGAACCAGGTTTTATTGCCGGAGAGCTTGTACTTCTTGGTTGCCGCTGCGAAATCGCGCGTGGCGAGCAGGTAAGCGACCGGGGTCTCGCCGAACTTGGCGAGCCGATCCGAGAGCCAGCCTCCGCCGGAAGGAGCCGCCAGAATCACGGGCTCGCCGGGGAAGTACGCGAGCTTGCCGAAATCCTTCTGCGTCTCGGTGAGAGGGTCGGCCCAGCCGTACGCCTTGCGGAACAAGGCAATCGAGGCATCGAGATTGTTGACGCCCAGTACCACGTTCTCGACCCCTTCAACCGGCGCTCCTTGTACGCTGGCCGAAATTTGGACGCGCCAGGCGCGCGGCGTCTGGTCTTCGATGATGAACGGCAGCGTGGAGCCCGGGGTTCCGGAGCCCACGTCGGCGGTCATCCACTCGATCGACATGCCGTCGGGGCGCTTGCGGCTGCCATGCTCAGGAGTCTTAACGGGGATTCCGGCCTTCTTCAGCCGATCCGCTTCCTCCAACAAAGCGTTCGTTCCCACTGCCCATGCGCAGGTGACCGCATCCTCACCCATAAACTTCGCCCAGCCGGAGCCCTCGGTCACGCCCGGTTTTACTGGCGCAATCAGTTCAATGTATGTCGCTTCATCGAAGCCAATGATGGCCATCTGGGTGATGCCGTTGCCGTGGGGACCGCCGAGGTCTGGAGTCATGCCCACATCCGTGAAGGCTTGGCGCAGCACGTCGAGATTCGATCCGCAGATCGACACGTGGTCGAGTTCCAGCGCCACGCTCTTGTTTTCCTGGGTCATGGCAGGTCGGGAGATCAGCAAAATAACAAACGCCGCGAAGGACAAGCCGCAGCAGATGGGGGAAATCCGCTTGGACATGCGTGCCTCCTTAAGAACGAAGAAAGAAGAAAGACGAATAGTACGCCAGAATGCGCGATCGGGAAACGATTTCCTTGCGAGCAAGAGCTGGCTTGGCGAACGTTAAGGAAAAGGTCGTAAGCGAATATCTCACGGTAGTATTTTTCTGTGTCATGCCGGTTTGCCTTCCGTGCGTTAATAATGCGGGCGATGCGCCCAATACTCCGGTCGCCTGCTACCGTGGGCGACGGCCCAGATCGTCACTACGGATTCGTGTTCCGAATAGATGATGGCGAACGGGAATCGCCAGAGCAGGAACCGCCTGGTGTTGTTCTTTCCTAACGGCCAGCGATCCGGGGCTTCGCGGATAGTGTCGGCGGCGCGATGCAGTTCTTCGATGAAGTCCAGGGCCACCTTGGGACTGCGCTGCCGATACCATGCGACCGCGCTTTTCAGATCCTCGGCCGCACCCTGGTGGTATTCGACTCGCTTAGCGCTCATTCACCATGGCCGTGAGTTCGCGATGCAATTCTTCCCAAGGGACGGTCACTGCCTTGCCCGCCTTCAGGTCTGCGATTCGACGTGCCACTTCCGCATCCCATGCGTCTTGGACAGAGATCGATTCGTTTGGACTGTCCAGCGTATCGAGCAGCGTGTTGGCTAACGCGGCGCGCTCGTCGGCGGGGAGCGCAAGCGCCCGTTTGAGTAGATCGGAAGTCTCCTGAATCATGGCTACATTTTACCCCAGGTGTGAACTTTTCCACTCCCACCTTCGCAAAGTGCACGAAGGATGGAGCACCCGGCCCCCTGCACTTAGCTATAATCAACGGCATGGTCGAAAACGCGCTTCGTGAGCCCGGAGATGCAGACTTTATTGAACGACATCCAGAAGGGGAATACGAGATTGAGTTGCTGTTTTATCAATTGCCAAACGGGCATTTCAAACTCGGCGGCCACATCGTAAATGCACATCAGAGCAAGATTGGGTTCGGCATCCTTGGGGATTTTCCTACGCGAGAGGCAGCAAGGGCGGGTGGACTCAGAGCTGGGCGAGAGAGAATTCAAAGAGGCTTCGAGATTTAGATCGCTGGACTTAGAGAGGCATCTATGCGCTACTTCGCTGCCGTGCTGTTTTTCTCCGCTTGTTGCTTCGGGCAACAGCGAGATGATGTCTTACGGGGAGCTGCTTGGCAGAGCTACTCGGAACAGTTCAAAGGCGGCTATATTACAGGTTATATCTCCGCCATGGGCTATGCCTCCGTCACGACCTGCATGTCCATCAAGGACGCTGAGGCTCATAAGGCGTGTTTCTCCCATGCGCAAGACTATGACTTCGATTCGATCACCGTTGGTCAACTCCTGAATGGCATGAACACGTTCTACAAGGATTTTCGGAACTTTCAAGTGCCGCTGACGATGGCAATGAGTCTCGTCAGAGATGAGATTCGGGGTCGCTCCGAGCAAGACATTCAGAAGGAGTTAGATTCTTGGCGGCAGTGTGTCGCCGGGGATTTTAACAAATGTTTTCCAGCCGCTAAACCCGACGCGACAAGTAAGCCGTGACACGCTGCCAGCCGTCGATGGTCGAACGCGCATAGACCTTTTCTCACTTAGGGGCGACCTCGCTGGTGCATTCCCACACACGGGCTCCTTCTGCGCGCGCTGCCTTAGCGAGATCGCGATCAGCAGTTATGAGTATCGACTGAGATTCCCCAACTAATACTCTAAACTGTCCTTGCATTATCGTCACAATCTGAAAACAATCGACGAAATCGATTTTATATTGTGCAACCAGACGCTCGACCTCACTGGTTACGAGAGGCAACAAAATTGGAACCTCGTCGATCCGGAAGGTGTTCCCAATGACGCGGATGAAGTTTCTTACATAGACGAGGTACTGTTCTTCAGAAATACCCTTGCGCTGAAATTTGCGCTTGAACGCTCCAAAAGCCTCCGCAACACAGAATGAAGTTGTGTAAACTGGGCGTGCGTGTTCATGGTAATAACGCCTAAGAGTATCCCTCCCCGGCTCTTCATCCTGGTCATCTGCGACAAGCTTCACCAAGGCAGACGCGTCAAAGTAGTGAACTTTGACCGCATAGTAATCCATACGATTTCCTCTTGCTTATTCCTCTTCTTCTTTCACCTCGCCGCGCTCCGCCTTGGCCTTTTCGATAATCTTGTCCTGCAGTTGTTGCGGCACCGTGTCGTAGTGGTGCATTTCCATGGAGAAGCTGCCGCGGCCCTGCGTCATGGAAGTGAGATCGGCGCCGTAGGTAAGCATTTCGGCCATGGGCACCTCGGCCTTCACGATCGTGTTGCCAGCCTTGTTATCCATGCCCTGGATGCGTCCGCGGCGGCTGTTGAGGTCGCCCATGATGGTGCCGGCGAACTCGTCGGGCACGGTGATCTCGACCGTCATGATCGGTTCGAGCAGCGTCGGCTTGGCAACTTCCATGGCCTTGCGGAAGGCGATGCGGCCCGCCATCTGGAACGAGAGGTCGTTCGAATCCACGTCGTGGTAAGAGCCGTCGTATAGGATCACGCGGAAGTTCACCACGGGATAGCCCGCAAGAAAGCCCCGGGCCGCCGCGTCCTTGATTCCCTTTTCGACGGCGGGAATGAAGTTGCGCGGAATCGAACCGCCAAAGATGTCGTTGACGAACTCGAATTCGGCTCCGCGTGGCAGCGGCTCCATCTTGATCTTGCAATCGCCGTACTGGCCGTGGCCGCCGGTCTGCTTCTTGTGGCGTCCCTGCACATCAGCTTTGCCGCGAATGGTTTCGCGATACGGCACCTTGGGCGCCTTGAGCACGACTTCGGCGTGGTACCGCTTCTTCATCTTCGAGACCACGACTTCGATGTGCTGCTGCCCCGTGCCCGCGATCAGGAATTCCTTGGTCTGTGGGTCGCGGAAAAAGCGCAGCATGGCGTCTTCTTCCATAAGCTTGTGCAGCCCGACGCCGAGCTTGTCTTCATCCGCGCGGCTCTTCGGCTCGATGGCGAAGGTGATGGCCGGCTCGGGCAGTTGCACCACCGGATAGCGGATCGGCGATGCCTTATCGCCCAGCGTGTCGCCCGTAAGAGTTTCTCTCAGCTTCGCGACCGAGCCGATATCGCCGGCATGTAGTTCCGAAATCGGAACCGCCTGCTTGCCCTGGATCAGCGAAATGTGCGCAAACTTCTCCAGCGTATTGCGATTGTAGTTCTGCAGCGCGGCGTCGTTCTTCAGCACGCCGGAAAAAACCTTGAAATAGGAAATGCGCCCGGCGAACGCGTCCGACATGGTCTTGAAAACATAGACGGAAACCGGCTCGCTGTCGGTGCCTTTGCGCGTGGCCGGCTCGCTGCCGCCCTCGGAGGGCTGGCCGGCGATGGCGTGATGCTCGCTGGCCGCGGGCGTGTAGTCCACGATGAAATCCATCAACTCGTCGACCCCGATGTTGCCCAGGCCGGAGGTGAACAGCACGGGAAAAAGTTTGTCTTCGCGAATCGCTTCATGCAGCGCCGGAACCAGATGCTCCTCGGGGATCGTCCCCGTTTCAAAGAACTCTTCCATCAACTCGTCTTTGCCTTCGGCGACGAGCTCCACCAATCTTTCGTGCGCCTCCTTCGCCACGCCGGCCATGTCGGCGGGAATCGGGCCTTCCTTGCCCTTGCCGTTTCCGCCCATCTCGTAGGTGTACGCCTTCATGCGGACCAGATCGATAACGCCGCTGAGACTCTTCTCACTGCCGATCGGCAGTTGCAGCGGCGTGACCGCGCGGCCGAAGGCGCTGGTCAGCGATTCGAGCGCGCGGTTGGCGTCGGCGCGCTCGCGATCCATGCGGTTGACCACGATCATGCGCGGCAGTTTGATCTCGTCGCAGTACCCCCAGACACGCTGGGTCACGACCTCGACCCCGGCAACGCCGTCCACCACGACCAGCGCCGCGTCCACCACCGGCAGCACCATCTTGGCTTCGTGGACGAACATGTTGAAGCCGGGAGTGTCCAGCAGATTGATCTTCACCTTCGAATCCGTCTTGCCCCACTCGACAAAAGCGAGGCCGGTCGAGATCGACATCTGGCGGGCGATTTCTTCTTCGTCGTAGTCGGTCGGGGCGGAGCCGTCGTCGACGCGTCCCAGGCGCGGCGCGGCTCCGGCCGTGTAGAGCATGGCGGACACCAGGGTGGTTTTGCCGGCATGACCGTGTCCGATCAGGGCAAGGTTGCGGAGATTGGCTGCTTCGTACACTTTCACGGGTTCTCTCCTTCCGCAGGCTTACGGGAAGGGTGATACGGCCCGGAATGAGGATGAGTACAGGCTACAGGCCAGCCCAACATCACCTGCGAAACTTCTGATGCTAACACAGGGGGTGGGGCTCAAGGAACAGCTCATGTAGGGGCGGCCGTCCCTACATCGGCATTGCCGACTACAAAGTTGCGCTCTTCTCCACAATCAGCTTCTTGATCTTCTCCACAAACTCCGCCGTCGCCATGTCTTCGGTCTTCTCTTTCCCGCGGGTGCGGACGTTGACCTTATCGGCCTCAACTTCTTTGTCTCCCACCACCAGCAGGAACGGGACTTTCTGCATAGCGTGTTCACGGATTTTCGCGTTCATCTTTTCGTTGCGGCTGTCCACTTCCACGCGCACGCCTGCCGCCCGCAATTGCGACGCGACTTTTTCCGCGTACTCCGTATGGCGCTCGGCGATCGGGATCATCGCCACCTGAACCGGCGAGAGCCACACCGGGAACGCTCCGGCGTAGTGCTCGATCAGCACGCCGAAGAAGCGCTCGACCGATCCGTAGAGCGCGCGGTGGACCATCAGTGGCTGCTTGCGGGTGCCGTCTTCGGCTACGTATTCGAGCTGGAAGCGCTGCGGCAGGTTGAAGTCGAACTGCACGGTCGAGAGCTGCCACAGGCGTCCGATGGCGTCGACCAGCTTGATGTCGATCTTCGGACCGTAGAACGCGGCTTCACCAGGCATTGTTTTGTATTCGATGTTCAGCCTCTTCAGCGCGTTTTCCAGCGAGTGGGTCCCGAGGTTCCACTGCTCTTCGCTGCCCAGGAAGCTCTTCTTGTCCTTCGGATCCCAGGTGGAAAGATCAGTCTGGAACTGGTCGAAGCCGAAGGCCTTCAGCACGGCGAGCGCGAACTCCAGGCAGCCGACGATTTCGTTTTCAATCTGCTCGGGAGTGCAGAAGATGTGCGCGTCGTCCTGCGTAAAGCCGCGCACGCGCAGCAGGCCGTGCATCACGCCCGAGCGCTCGTAGCGATAGACGGTGCCGAGTTCGCCGAGCCGCACCGGCAGATCGCGATACGACTTCAGCGAATCTTTGTAGATCAGGATGTGGCCCGGGCAATTCATCGGCTTGAGGCGATATTCGGCGTCGTCGAGCTCCATGGCGTCGAACATGTTCTGCGAGTAGTAGCCCTCGTGGCCCGAGGTGTGGAACAACTGGCGGCGCGACACGTGCGGCGTGCAGACCAGCGAGTAGCCGCGCCGCAGGTATTCTTCGCGCATCCAGTCTTCCATCTCCTTGCGGATGATCCCGCCCTTCGGATGCCAGAAGATCAGCCCAGGCCCGGCGAGTTCCTGGATCGAAAACAAGTCGAGCTGTTTGCCCAGCACGCGATGGTCGCGCTTCTTCGCTTCTTCGATGCCGGTGAGGTAGGCGTCGAGATCCTTCTTCGAGAAAAACGACGTGCCGTAAATGCGTTGCAGTTGCTGGTTCTTTTCGTCGCCCAGCCAGTAGGCGCCGGCGATGTTGAGCAGCTTGAACGCCTTGATCTTTCCAGTCGAAGGCAGGTGCGGGCCGCGGCAGAAATCCTGAAACTTGCCGGTCTTGTAGATCGAAATTTTTTCATCGGGCTTCGTGAATTGCTCGATGAAATGGCACTTCATAAAGTCGCCTTCGCCCTTGAACTTTTCGAGCCCTTCCTTGCGCGGCAGAAATTCGCGCGCATAGGGCAGGTTTTCGCGGACAAGCTCCTGCATTTTCTTTTCGATCTTTTCGAGATCCTCGGGAGTGAACGCGGTCGGGCGATAAAAGTCGTAGAAGAATCCGTTCTCAGTCGCGGGCCCGTGGCCAAGCTTGGTCTCGGGAAAGAGTTCAAGCACGGCAGCGGCGAGCAGGTGCGCGGACGAATGCCGATAAACTTCAAGCGCCTCCGCATCCTTCTCAGTGATGATGTGCAGGTCGGCGTCTTTCTCAAGCGGCTGGGTCAGGTCGATCAGATCGCCGTTAGTCTTGGCGGCAAGAGCGGCGTCGGCCAGACGCGGGTTGATGGACTTGGCAACGTCGAGCGCAGTCGCGCCTTTAGCGACTTCTTTGGTGCTGCCGTCGGGGAGCTTGAGATGAATGCTGTCGGACATGGATAAGCCTTGTATTCCGCTGAATCTCTTAAGTTTATCATTTGCCCGCGTAGGGGCAGGTGCCCTCACCTGCCCTGCGGGGCGAAGCCCCGCAGCTCTCGCCTGCCCAGACGAGGGCGTCTGGGCCTACGTGGTTCGTGTTGGTGCGTACGGATTCGCGAATGGCTGATACCAGAGCCAGCGATAGTCGCGCCAATCGCTCACCAGTCCGCGGCGAACGGGATTTTCCAGAACATAGGCGATCTTCTGATCGAGGCTCTCCGCGGATCGCAAAACATGATCAAAGGATTCTTCCTGCCAGATTGTGCCGTGGCGATCAAGTCGCTGGTTGATCGCATGCGCTGAAGCGCCTTTAATTCCCTTCATGATCTCAGCCATGGAAACGACCAGTCGCCGTTGCTCATTGATCAGTGGTGTGAAAATAATGTGCACGTGGTCGGGCATGACCACCGCGACATGCAAGTCGTACCTCGTTCCGTGATCGTGACGGCAGCAACCCAGCACGATATCGCGGGCCCAGTCCGGTAGGATCCAACGATTCTTCGTAACAAAAGTGACGAAGTGCGGCTTAGCATCTCTCTGCAGATGCGGCAGATTGCGCCGGTAGAACGTCATCCGAATCCACCACAAACCGCGTAGGCCCAGACGCCCTCGTCTGGGCAGGCGAGCGAAGCTCGCCTGCCCGCGTAGGCCCAGACGCCCTCGTCTGGGCAGGCGAGCGAAGCTCGCCAGAATCTTGGCGCCGGCAATAAGGCTACGGGGCTTCGCCCTGCAGGGCAGGTGAGGGCACCTGCCCCTACGCGAGTCGCTCTACCAGCCTACCTTCTTCCCCTTGTTCTGCTCATCCAGCCACTTCTGCAGCGGCGCGAAGTATTCCAGGATCGCGCTGGCATCGACCTGCCGTCCGCCGGTTAGGACCTCTAGAGCGTCTGGCCAGGGTTTGCTCTGGCCCATGGCGAGCATCTTGTTGAACTTCGCTCCCGCTTCCTTCGACCCGTAGAACGTGCAGCGGTTGAGCGGCCCCGTGTAGCCCGATTCGCGGCAGAGGGCGCGGTAGAACTGGAACTCCAGGATCTCCGCCAGGAAATAACGCGTGTAGGGTACGTTCGCCGCGACGTGATACTTCGCTCCTGGATCGAAATCGGCTTCACTGCGCGCCATCGGAGGCGCGATGCCCTGATACTTCAACCGCAGCTCCCACCATGCCTTGTTGTAGTCCGCAGGCGCGATCTCGCCGGAGAACACCTTCCATCGCCACTGGTCGATCATCAATCCAAAGGGAAGGAACGCGACGCGTTCGAGCGCCTGCTTCAGCAACTCCGGAATATCGTTGCTCGCCTGCGGCACGCTCTCCAGCAGTCCAACCTTGTGCAGGTATGCGGGCGTGATCGCCAGCGCGATAGAGTCGCCAATTGCCTCGTGGAAGCCGTCATTGGCGCCGTTCTTAAACATGAACGGCTGGTCCTTGTAGGCGCGCTGGTACATGTTGTGCCCAAGTTCGTGGTGAATGGTGACGAAATCGACGCCGCGCACCTGGATGCACATCTTTACGCGCAAATCGTCCATGTTGTCGATGTCCCACGCGCTGGCGTGGCAGACCACGTCGCGGTCGGCGGGCTTGGTCAACAGCGACCGCTCCCAGAAAGTCGGCGGCAGCGGCGCGAAGCCCATCGACGTGTAGAAGCCTTCGCCATATTTCACCATGCCCTTCGCATCGAGATTTTTCTTCTTCAGCAGTTCCGTAACATTGACGCCGACGCCGCCTTTGTCCTCCGTCACTCCGAGCAGGTCGTAAATGTTCTCCCACTCCTGCGCCCACGGATTGCCCAGCAAATGCGCGGGGATCGGACCGTCGGGCGGAACGACGTTCGGGCCGTATTTTTCCGCCAGCTTCCAGCGCACGAACGTGTGCAGCGAAAGATAGAGCGGGCGCACCTGGTTCCACAAACGCTCCAGGTCGGCGGAAAATTCTTCCGGCGTCATGTCGTAGCCGGCGCGCCACAATACGCCTGTATCTTTGAATCCAATTTCTCGGGCGCCTTGATTGGAAAGATCGACAAATCTCGCATAGCGCTTCCGCATCGGCGGCGCTATCGCGTGCCATCCCGCCCACACTTCTTTCAGCTCTTCCGGATCGTGGCTGCTCGACATCAGCTTCTCGATCGCCGTGATGTCCAGGCACTCGCCGTTCTTGCGGCAATACTTGCCCTTGCCGTAATCGCCATCGAGCGATACGCCGATCTCGGTCATTTCGCGGCGCAGCGCGGCATCTTTCGGCGCGGGCGCGGTGAGCGAAAGCTTCAGCAGCATGAATTTTCGCGCCAGCTCCGGCGAAAGCTTGAGGCCGTCAAAACGCTTGGCCTGTTCCACCAACTCGGTTGTGACGGCGGTGTCCTCATCAATTGCATCGGCCTCCATGGCCTCGGTGTCGTCGGTGATGAAATTCTCCTGTACCCATGAAGCACGGTTCACCTTGACGCTTAAATCGGCGAGCCTGCCCTCGGCCTTATCCATAAACTGCTGGGCTTCGGCAGCGGAGGGAGCTGTGTTCTGAGCGTAGACGTTCATAGCGAGAAATAAGAAAACGAGACCAAGGGACTTCATGACACCTCCTGTCGGAACCAGAGATTATGACGGATGACGGAGGATATTGTCTTGTACCCGGCTCGTTTGGGGACGGCGCTTTGCCCCGTCCCAGCCGGGCGAAGCCCGGCCGCTGCCTGTGGTCACAGCAAGTCCGGATTCGCTATAGTGGCCGGATTTTCCCGGAAAGCCGAGGGCGGCTGTTGCTACGTGCTTCTGGGCGCGGAATGCAGCGCTTCGATCGCCGCCTTCACCTTCGCCGAAACCTCATCCGTGTCGCGCACGCTCAGCCCTGCCGTCGGAATGATTTCACCAACCCGCATCTCCAGCGGCTGGCACTTGATGTGGTAGGTGTTCATCGGCAGCAGGTCGAANNACGAGCGCGATCGGCACGATATCGGCCTGCGCCTTGATCGCCAGAAAAAATGCGCCCGGCAGAAGAGGTTGGATCTTTCCATCTCGCGTGCGGCCGCCCTCGGGAAAGATAACCAGCGGCATGCCACTGCGCAGGCTCCTCAGCGCCGACTTGACGGCCCCGATCGAAGCCGCCGGGTTCTGCTGGTTGATGCACACTTGCCCCGAGCGCTTCAGATGCCAGCCGATGAACGGATACGCCAGCAACTCGCTCTTGAAAACAATGCGGAATTGAAACGGCAAGTTGACGTAGAGGATCGGAATGTCGAGCGCCGATGCATGCGAGACCGCATACACGCGGGGTTTGGAGTTGTCGATCTTATCCTTATCGATATCCATGCCCGTCACTTTCACCGGCGACAGGATCGTCTTCATGATGAGCCGCGACCAGAGGCGGGCAAGATCGTGCTGGATGCGCCCGTTGCGGTCGAAGAGCGAGCAGATCAAAGAAAGCGTGCCCAGAATCAGCGTGTAGGCCCAGATCAGGGGGGAAAGAATGAAATATGAGCGCACGCGGCTCGGCCAGTCATGCCGGCTGACAGGGTGAACTGCCACCCGCTCCCGATCCCACGTAGGGGCAGGTGCCCTCACCTGCCCAGCCGGGCGCAGCTCGGCGCTCTCCTTTTCCACCTCCGCAGTTGTAACAATCTTGTTCAAGTTTCCCTGTCCAAACTCTTTCGCGTTCGCCCATTCACGTCGGGACGCGACAGCCTCGCCCACCTATGCCCACGTAGGGGCCCAGCCGGGCGAAGCCCGGCAGTTGCGCGTGGTCACAGCGAGTCCCCGCGCCACACATTCTTACTTTAGATGCGGACGCCAAGCATTTGCATCGCCTCTCCCACAACGTAAATCGAACCGGTAACGACGATCAGGCCGCCCGATCCGGCAGCCTTCTGCGCCCGATCCAGCGCCGCCGCTACATCCTCAGCCTCTTCAATATCCATGCCCGCAGCCACACGCGCCGCTGCCTGCCGAATCTCATCCGGGCTCGCCGAGCGTGGGTTGTTGGCGTGCGTCAAGATCACGCGCCTGGCAATCGGAAACAGAATCTCCGCAATTTCCGCCACCGCCTTGTCCCGCATCACGCCAAACACCATCGTGATCTCGCGGCCGTTTCCCGCGTCGCCGTTTCCGAGATCCCGATAAGCCGCCGCAAGCGTCGACCGCAACGCCCAGGCCCCAGCCGGATTATGCGCAACATCGAGCACATACTCGGGATTGTCTCCCGCGGCCGACACCACCTGGAAACGCCCCAGCCATTGCGTTTCGCGGATGCCTCGCGCGATCGTCTCCGCCGTGATCTGAACCGTCCCCTGACTGTGAAGTTCCTCCGCTGCCGCAATCGCCAGCGCCAGGTTGCGCAACTGATGACGCCCCACCAGCGGCGACTCGATCATGATTTGCTTGCCCATCACCTCCAGCGGATACCGTTGCCACTGACGGCCCGACTCCGGCGACTGGCGACTGGCCACTGGCCACTGGCCACTGATGCAAGGCACATACGGCACGGCATTCACCGCGCGCGCGCCCACATTCAAAATTGTGTTTCCGAGCACGTCGTTAGCTTCGGGCAATTGCGCGAGCGTAACCACAATCCCACCCGGCCGTATGATACCCGCCTTTTCGCGCGCAATCTCGGCGACCGTGTCGCCCAGATACTTCTGATGATCGAGCGAGATGTCGGTGATGATGCTGAGCCGCGGCTCAACCACGTTGGTCGCGTCCAGACGCCCGCCCATTCCGACCTCGAGCACAACCATATCTGGCCGGCAGCGGGCAAAATACTCAAAGGCCATCGCCGTCAGCGTCTCGAAAAAGCTGGGATGCCACGGCAGATCTCCTTCCCCAACCAGCCGCTCCGCAGTCCGGTCGACCACGTCATGGAGCATCGCGAAATCGTCGTCGCCGATCGGTTCGCCATTGAGGCGAATCCGCTCGTTAATCCGAACCAGATGCGGCGAAGTATAAAGCCCCGTCTTCAGCCCCGAAGCCTGCAGGATGGATCCGAGAGTAGCGGCCGTCGAACCCTTGCCGTTCGTGCCTGCGACCAGCACAGACGGAAAACGATTCTCCGGATGCCCCAGCGCCGCGAGCAGCACGCGCATGTGCGTCAGATCGAACTTGTGCGGCGGCGTCTGCGCCAACTCGTGGCCCAACGCGTACATCTGCGCCACTGCGGTTTCGTAGGACAAGAAAAGCACTCGTCGTTCGCTGTTCGCTATTCGCCGTTCGCCAGAGCCGAAACAACTCAGGGTAGCAAGCCGGGACGCCGGTTTCGACTCTCTCTCATCGGACGGCGACGGATCGACATCAAAGCGCTTCCCACGTGCGCCAATGAGAGAAGAACGGTTTTAGGGGTTTTCGCGAACGACGAATAGCGAACGACGAACAGCGTTGTTCGCCTCTACGCCGCCTGCACCATGAAATCCAGCGCCCGCGCGATGTAGCTCTTCAACTCCTTGCGCACGACCACGGCATCCAGCATTCCGTGTTCCAGCAGAAACTCCGAGCGCTGAAAACCTGGCGGCAGTTTTTGCCGGATCGTCTGCTCAATCACTCGCGGCCCGGCGAAACCTATCAGCGCGCCGGGTTCGGCGACATTGAGATCGCCCAACATGGCAAACGACGCGGTTACGCCGCCCGTGGTAGGATCGGTCAAAACCGAAATGTACGGAACCCGCGCCGTGTCTAAACGCGCCAGCGCGGCGGAAATCTTCGCCAACTGCATCAGGCTGATCGCGCCTTCCATCATGCGCGCGCCTCCCGATGCCGAAACGATGATAAGCGGCGTCCGCGTTTTCAGCGCCTTCTCGATCGCCCGCGTAATGGCCTCGCCAACCACCGCTCCCATGCTCCCGCCGATAAACGAATATTCCATCGAAACCACGATCACCGGGCGCCCGTTGAGTTTGCCCTGTGCGTTGATGATGGCGTCTTTCAGCCCCGTGTCGGCCTTTGCCTGCTTCAGGCGCGAGGAGTACGCCTTCAGGTCCACAAACTTCAGCGGGTCGTTGGAGGCGAGATTGCCGTCGAAAACTTCATATTGATTGCCGTCGAGAAGCTGCGCCAGGCGGGCGCGGGCGTCGATGCGGAAGTGCTTGCCGCACTTCGGGCAGACGTTGAAATTCTCTTCCAGGTCCTTCTTCCAGATGATCTGGCGGCAGTTGTCGCACTTCACCCACAGTCCCTCGGTGCGCACTTTCTTCTCGCCCGAAGTGTCCAACTCACCGGATTGTCGCTTGAACCAAGCCATAGAAAGCAGTTGCCAGCTGCCAGCTACCACTTGCCGGTTACCAGTAAAATGTGCTCTTACTGGCAACTGGTAGCTGGCTACTGGCAACTAGTATTCGATTCCTCTCTGCGCCATCACGCCCTTCTCATAAGCATGTTTGACCTGGCGCATTTCCGTCACCGTATCAGCCAGCTCGACAATTGTCGGATGCGCGTTCCTTCCGGTCAAGATCACATGCACCATCTCCGGCTTCCGCGCCAGAGACTCCGCCACTTTCGCCGCATCCAGCATACCGTAGCTAATGGCGTAATTGATTTCATCGAGCACCACCAGGTCCCATTCGCCGGATTGAATCGCTTTCTCGGCCTCGGCCCAGGCCTCCTCCACCATCCGCACATCTTCAGGGTCTGGTTTCTCGGCGCCGACTTTCACGAAACCGCGTCCCATCTGCTTCAGGACGAACTTGTCGCCAAAAGCCTTGACCGCATCGAGTTCCCCGTAATGCCACGAACCCTTCAAAAATTGCAGCATCAGGACGCGCATCCCCTGCCCAACCGCCCGCAGCCCCGTCCCCATGGCCGCAGTCGTCTTCCCCTTGCCCGGCCCGGTATTCACAATAATGAGACCACGGCGTAAATCCGGCATAAGCAAAATCCGGCGTGAGCCGAATCTTTTATTCTACGCGGACAGGAATATCCGTGCTGAGGAATTTGCGATTGGCAATTTCTGATTGGTAATCTTGATCCTCGGGACTCGCCCGGTTTTCAATTACCAATTACAAATCACAAATTACCAATTGTTAGACTTTGATGAAGATCTTCTTGCGCCAGAGAAGCCAGAGCAGGACCCAGCAAAATAAAACTGCGGCCACGGAATATATCAGCGAAGCGTTGGCGGGGTTCGCGCCCAACGACACCAGCCGGGCCTGGGCGGCGTCGTGCCATAGGATGGCGGCCCCATTCGCTCCTTTTACGGTGAAGCTGTAGCCGGGGCCATATACGAACGAGTCCGCGACGAATCCTGCAATTGCGTTCATCCCGAAGACCAGAATCGGCATCGTCCATGCGCCGCGCCACTGTTTGATTTCCAGTATCCAATACAGCAAAGCGAGGAACACCAGAGAGAAGCCGCCGGCGAAGAGCGTAAACGAGCTGGTCCAAAGGTTCTTGTTGATGGGGAACCACACGTTCCAGACCTCGCCCGCAACCAAGCCGAGAATCCCAAACATCAACATGCGCAGGGCGATGGTGCCGCGGTCTCGTCCCGAGCGCAGCCAGCCCCCCGTCAGCACTCCGATCAAGGTTGTTGCAATTGCTGGGATGGTGTGGATAATCCCTTCTGGATCGCGGTTCCCGTTGTAGAGATGTCCCATGAACAGCTTGCGATCGAGCCACGCGGCAATGTTTCCATTCTGGTCCATAAACGGCATATCGCGTCCGGGCATGCCAAAACCAGGCACCGGCAGAAAGCGCAGTATCGCCCAATATCCCAATAGACAAGCGGCAATTGCAATGATTTGTCCGCGCCGGTTCGACCACAATACAAGAATGGCCGCCGCAAAATAGCACAGCGCAATCCTCTGCGTCACCCCCTCGAAACGGTAGTGTCGTTAGCACATGATATGT
>PLIC01000116.1 GCA_003139995.1 Candidatus Acidiflorens stordalenmirensis
CATTCAGGCGCGACTCCGATGTCAACGCTTACCTGAGCCTGTGTTTTGGGACTAGTTGCCGCGAAGCAGATTACAGCAACAGCAGCCAACGCAAAGAACTTAAATCTTTTCATAAATTGTCCTCTCCGTTATCGGGGCGGTCATCCACCGACCCCTGCGCTACTGTAACGACTCAGATCATCTTGATCTGAGCAATATCGAACACATACGTGTAAGGTTGTGGTCATCATGCCGGGTAGTTCTTGGCTTCGAGGTTCAGAATTCCAAGCAGTAGCGACAGCCACAGGGCGCTCAGTTCACCGTCGCCCCGCCGCAACACCGCTTGCATTTCTTTCCCGAGGCGCGCGGGCACGGGTCGTTCCGCCCGACCTTGGGAGCACTGCGCCGTGGCTTACTCCGGTGGGCATCGGGACTGACCTGCCGATGCTCCCGAAAATAGCGATACGCTCCCAACAGCCCAGCTGAGCCCGAGGACAGAGTCCATGGTCACCGCTGCGGTTCAGTGGACTACCCAGACATTACTTCCGTTACTCGGTACTCTTCCACAAGTCTGAATACAATCTAACTGCCACGACGAATAAGACTCCCGCCCGAGGTGGATGACCGTGGCCAACACTGTAAGCGACGAACCCATCACCTGCGCTTCGTGTGAATATCGCTATCCCCCGAGTGCAGGATTTTGCGTGATGTGCGGGACCGCTGCACCAGCGATTGAACCCCTCCAGCCGACTTCAGCTGTTCCTGACGAATTCAGCGGAGCCGATCATGAAAGTGGCCCGTCGAGTTCCGATAGTCAACAAAGACCTCCCAAGCCAAGGCTCTGGAGATTGATCCCCGTCGTCGTTGTCTTGATAGTACTAAGCATGGTTACATGGTTTTTTTACGAGGTCCGCAAAGGCAAGCTGCCTAAAGAATCCGGCTCAGCAGCTGAACTTACCGCCACATCAGGACAGCTCAAGCTGGAAAACGCTGGTGAACGACAGATCGTCCACAATCCAGTCAGAGGAGTTCAGCACGTCGTCGCAGCAAAGCTGGGAACCGCCCAGACAACCACCGCGGCGAAAGAGGATGATCCTGTCGAGTTGTGGAAGGCGGTCAAGCGAGGAAGCGTGAGCGCGGAAGTCGCACTAGCCAAACTTTACTTGGAGGGGGAGGCGGTCCCCCAGAACTGTGAACAGGCACACATACTTCTACGCGCGGCATCGATGAAAGGCAGCAAAGCTGCCGATAATTTTCTGAAGAGCAGCTATGCAGAACGATGCGAGTGATTGGCTCTGTTGTCTCTAAGCAACCTTCTTCTGCTGCGCCCTCAACTTCGCCCACCTCGCCCGCTGTGCCGCCGCGATTCTCTTTCTGCCTGCTGCTGATATTGTGCGCTTGGGTTTCGGCGCGTGACCTTTCGCCTTTGCCCATCGCGCTTTCTGTGCGAGGCTCATCCGCCTGCGAGCCGACGCCGACACAGTGTGCCTCGGTTTTGTGTGGGAACTCCCACCGTTCAACTTGCCAAGAACCGAAAGAGCCGCATCAACATGCCCAAGCCGATCTACCAGATTCGTTCTCTCTGCCCTCAACTCCGACACAAAGGACGCCAGCCCTATTAGATTTGCCATTGTTACCCCCTCGGGTATTTTGATAGCGGCCCAATTGTATAGGACTGGAGTGACTTGCGGTACCCGGCGCGGGTTTTGGAGCAGAATGATAGCCCGTCCTCAATTCGGGGAGGAATCATGTGATGGATAGAAAATGGGGTAGTATTCTAATTTGATGTCCACATCCCCAGAGCGCGGCATGAGCCGTGCTGCTACAATTTTGCGGTCATGAAACTGCTTGCTCTGGGTGTGCTCTTGGCCGTCAGCCTCGCCGTCTCACTAGGAAAAGAGCCGACTCTGAATGTATGCGAGTTCCACGGGCACGGAGCATCCTTCGTCGTCGTGAACCACGTGGTTGATCCGCGTGCTTACGGGATAGCAGCGCATCAGCCGGGCGTCGCAGGGCTTCAGCAGATCGGACGCCGCGCCCGCGTCCCTCACCCCCGGATCGAGCCACAAGTCGTAGGCGTCCGGATCAAGAATGACGGGCATCCGGTCGTGGACGGCCGAGGCCACAACAATTGTGTGCAAAAGTGAACATTTTTCGCGATCACGATTCTGCGAGAATATGATTGTCTGTACTTATCCAAGATAACAAAGCACAACGCTGGGGTAGCGCTAGGAGAAAACATATGGCGCACAACCACGGTAGTGAATATCAGATCAGAATTGTCTGCGGCGACGGAGCCGAGGTAATGAGCGGGTGGCTGAACAGCGTGGAGCAGGTTTCCCGGGCAATCGCTGCGTATCGCAGGCCACAAGACAAAGCTTACTGGCTTCTGGAACGAAACGTTCTCTGTCCCAACTGCCTAGATAGTGGACAGAGAGTCATGGAATATCCGCTTACGGACATCCCGTCTCCACGATGCCGCCCACACGACTCCCGTTATTTGGTGGAAGTAGGGTCGAAGAGCCGGTACGAGCTTGAGGTAGTCGTCTGGAACAGACATCGAGTTGCTTGAAGCAGTCATCTGGGACAGACATTGAGGAGAATCTTGCACCGCACACCGCGCCATAGTGACTCGGACTTCCAACCCGGCGCGTTTAAGCTGCTCATCTGAGCACCACCAGTCTGTCCCCCAGAACTTTTTTCAGCCCCACCCGCGAGGTGCGAGCGAGCACAAGAATCCTTAAGAGTTTAGACAGTGACCGGATAGTGACTTTCTCGGACTACCGGGTTTCGATAGGTCCAAGGTATTCAATCATTGTTTTGATCTCTTTCCTTAGTCTTTGATGTTGGGCTGTGCCTTAGCGCCGCTATCGGGAGTGGTTTAGTCTCAGCTCGACCGAGTGCTCCTGCCGATCGTCAACTAGTTGAATGACGTTACCCTGCCGCCTAACGCCATCAACCGTAACACTCGTCTCGCCATGCCCGGCTGGCCCCTGCACGATAGCGATGTGATATACCGTTTCACGATATCGGTAATGCACCTTGAACTCTTTCCAATTGTCGGGAAGGCACGGAGCAAAGCGCAGTTTGTCCACGTCCAGTCTCAGCCCTAAGAGCGATTCCACAATAAGCCGGTACATCCATCCGGCCGACCCGGTGTACCATGTCCATCCACCACGGCCAATGTGCGGCGACAGTGCATACACATCAGCGGCCACGACGTACGGTTCCACTTTGTAGGTCGCAATAGTCTCCGCACATTCCGCGTGGTTCACCGGGTTGATCAGGGCGAATAGTTC
>PLIC01000243.1 GCA_003139995.1 Candidatus Acidiflorens stordalenmirensis
ATCTTGTATTGGACAAGACTACCCAGCGACTAACACCAAACGACCAGCTAGAATCTCTTCATGCTCCCCGCTTTGATTGGACTGACGGCTGCTGCCGCCGCTTCGGCAGCGGGATATCAGTCCATGGCACCGACGGGGCAGTGGCACGGGCGGACATTTGCTCGGGGGATGAGGGGAACCAAGCAAATCGCCTTGACTTACGACGACGGGCCGAACGATCTGCACACGCTGAAGCTGCTCGATGTGCTGGCGAAGCACGGTGTGCGGGCGACGTTCTTCATGATCGGCCGCTACGTGCGGCAGCGCCCCGATATTGCGCGCGCGGTGGCGCAGGCGGGACACGTCATCGGCAATCACACCTTCACGCATCCGTTGCTGATTTTTAAGTCGGCGGCGCAGATCCGCGCGGAGCTGGTTGATTGCCATCAAGCATTGCAGGACGCAATCGGCAAGCATTCGAATTTGTTTCGTCCACCGTTTGGGGGAAGACGACCGGCGACGCTGCGGATTGCGCGCGTGCTTGGGCTGGAGACGGTGATGTGGAACGTGACTGGTTATGACTGGAACGCTCCGCCTGCCGCAGTGATCGAAAACAAAATCGCGCGGCAGATGTGCGGCGGCGACGTGGTCCTGCTCCACGATGGCGGACATCGCGCCCTGGGCGCCGACCGCGCACAGACGGTAATAGCGACTGACAATCTGATTTGGAGGTATCGCGATCAGGGATACGAATTTGTGACGGTGGAAGAGATGCGGGCTGTCATCCGTCAGCCTTCGGCAGCGGGATAGAGGTGTCAGATTCTATTTCGGAAGATTTGATGCTGACGGACTCTCTGGAGGAACCGTCACCAGCGTTTTCCACTTTCCGTCCATTGCAAGTTGCCTGACTCGGGGGTACCAGCCTTCCTCCTTAGGGCCATTGGCATTGGTGTATTCGAGAACATAGATGTCCTTGCCGCTTACTGCAATGCCGGTAGGAGACCACGGGCGTTCCGCTTTCAGAATCGACTTAACCTGGCCGTCGGGCGTGATCTTCAGAACTCGATGGCAGCTTGTGGCTGCAACATACACGTTGTCGCCAGCATCTACTGCGAGACCTCGGAGAAGCGGCGATGAAGCGTTGGCCGGGTTGTGGTCGGCGGGATCGCTGTCGCAATCCTTCACTGTGATAGGGTGCAGTATTTTCGCAATGGATCCATCTCCGTTCAGTTTCAATATCCCATTCCATGTGGCGACGTAAATGGAGCCGTCCGATCCGGCGGCTAAACCTGTGATGCCGTCCTTCAACTCAGCTAGTTTTGACTTGAGCTGCGGCGCGAAAAGATCCTGGTGGCCCGCCGCCGACAGCCGCACGACAGTCATGGCTCCAGGTGGGAATGATTCCTCCTGCGATCCGTTGCTTCCGTAGTAAAGATTGCCATCCGATCCAACGACAATGGGAGCGCCACCGCTGGCAAAGATCAGGGTTGGTATAGCGCCATCGGGAGTGACCCTTTCGAATTTCTTTGGCGTCACTTTCGAGAAAACTCCTGCTGCGTCCAACGCCAGCCAATGGCCGCCATTGTCCGAATGAATGTTTGTCAGATTTCCGGAAGGTTCAATGCGCATCACGCCGTGACGCGAGTAGATGAAGCAGACATGACCTTGAGAATCAACGACGATGCCCGACGCCGGGTGCCCGAAGGCTGCATTTGTAAAGAAGAAGCACTGGCAAACAAAAACCAGGATAATGCTTGCTGATCGTAGGAGCGACATTGTCACCTCGATGTTTTAATGTCCCCATTTGGAGAAGATGCACCTGACGACCTAGTGGTTGCTGGATTAACATCGCGGTTTCCCAACGACTGCTCTTCCTACGCCGCCGCCGGTGCGAACGCCTGCTTCGCCGCCGCTATCGTCTGCTGCACGTCTTGCGTTGTGTGCGCCGCGCTCAGGAATGCCGCTTCGAATTGCGAGGGCGGCAGATAGATTCCGTTTTCTAGCATTGCTCGGAAGAAGCGGCCGAAGGCTTCGGTGTCGGATTTCGCGGCGGAGGTCCAGTCGGTGACTGGCCCCTCCGCGAAAAACCATGTAAACATCGAACCGACGCGGTTGTGGCATAGGAAGACGCCCGCATCTTTGGCTGCGGCGGCAACTCCGTCGACCACTTCGGCGGCGAGCTTGTCGAGTTTCGCGTAAACATCTTTGTGCTCGCGCAAGTAGCTTAGCGTGGCATAACCGGCGGCCATCGCCAGCGGATTTCCAGAAAGCGTTCCGGCTTGGTACACCGGGCCGAGCGGAGCAATCATATCCATGATTTCGCTCGGTCCACCGTAAGCGCCCACAGGCAAGCCTCCGCCGATGATTTTGCCCAGAGTGGTCAGGTCGGGCTGGATCGTATAGAGTTCCTGCGCCCCGCCGTATGCTAGTCGGAATCCGGTCATCACCTCGTCGAAAATCAGCAGCGCCTTATCTCGCTTGGAGATGGCGCGCAGAGCTTCGAGATATCCGCTGGCCGGAGGCACGCATCCCATGTTGCCCACGACCGGCTCGACGATGACGCAGGCAATCTGGCCCTTAAATCTTTCGAAGGCTTGATCGAGCGCGTTTGTGTCGTTGTAGGGGAGCGCGAGCGTGAATTGGATGAATTCCTCGGGAACACCCGCCGAGCCCGGAATGCCCAGCGTGGCCACGCCGGAGCCGGCTTTGACCAGGAGCGCGTCGGCGTGTCCGTGATAGCAGCCCTCAAACTTCACAATGTATTTGCGCTTCGTATAGGCGCGCGCCAGACGGATGGCCGACATAGTCGCTTCCGTCCCCGAACTGACGAAGCGAACTTTCTGCATGTGCGGGAAAGCGGAAATTACCAGCTCGGCGAGATCGGCTTCGGCGGGAGTGGACGCTCCGAAGCTGGTGCCATTACGCGCCGCCGCGATCACGGCCTCGATGACGGTGGGCGCGGCGTGCCCAAGGATAAGCGGGCCCCAGGAGCCGATGTAATCCACATACTCGTTGCCGTCCGCATCCCAAATGTGCGAGCCTTGGCCGCGTACGATGTACAGCGGGTCGCATCCCACGCTGCGAAAAGCGCGCACCGGGGAGTTCACGCCGCCGGGAATCAACTGTTCGGCTCGCTTCTGCAGCTTGCGGGATTGCTCTGTCTTGCGGGCCATCATTCCTCCACAGCGGTAGCTAAGTCCGGGAGCTCAGATACTCAGAATATAACAGCGGCGCGTGCGAGGCCGGAGCGCAGCGATCACACCAACTTGTAATCCAGGGCACAGAGAGTTCACGCCTAAACGGCCACCAAGGGCGCCTTGCGACGCTGAATCGAATTCATCGGACTTTCACAAAATTGAAATACTGCTGCAATCTCTCGCGGCTATCGTAACCACAGTTGCCCTTCTAACCGGGAGGGTTTATTAGGACGGCCATGGGGGGCTCCGGGCTGTCCTTTTTAGTTTTCGGGGGGTTTCGGCGAGGTCCCCCCTTATGTTCGCAGTCCATCGTTGATTCTCGAGTGGCGCTGGCCTACTTCAAATAGGCGCGCACAAGACTAATCAGATCTTCCGTCAATTCCTCGGGCGATTCTGTGGCGCGATCCGGATGCGTAATGTGCAGCCGGATGTGATCTTCGAGGATCTCCGCCATCAGACTGTTGACGCCGCCGCGAATCGCCGCCAGGAGCATTAAGATGTCCGCGCACTCGTCACCCTCAGTCACCGCGCGCTCGACAGCGGTAATTTGCCCGGCCATGCGTTTGATCCGGGAAAGCAGCTTTTGTTTTTCTTTCGAGATTTCCGGGAGTTTGTCTTTCATAAAGTTTCTTTATAACTTTTTGAATTTTCCTGCATTTTTCTCTTGACATGTACCCTAGGGGGATATGATATAAAATTCCTAGCGGGAACGCCAAGCCTCCCGTTAAGACTACCAAAAGGATCTATGAAAACAAGCAGTGGGTATGAGCCTCCGAGAACGTTCGGCGGCCTTCCGATTTAGAAGAAACGGTCAGGTGTCCCGATATGCCTCTGTATCCCGCCTATCGCCTCGCCTCTGCTTCTTCTGACTGACAACTGAAGAACACGAGGGATCGAGGCCCTGCCGTCGGGCACACTTCCTCCTTCCACAAAATCGAAACGCGCGAACTGCGGCGCACTTACTCAGCCGCGGTTGAGTTGTTGCCGACGAGAGTGTCTCAGTCCGCGTAACGGGGGTTGCCCGTGCATTGGATTTTCAAGGTTTGGATTTTCGTTGCTCTGATTCCGTGCTTGGGAGCGCTTGTTGGCATCCTGCTTCATCGGCTGCGCGGAGATTCCAAGCTTGAACCTTTGGCAACGCAAAGCGAGAAGAAGGCCCAGGCTGGAAAACAACGGTGAGCCGCGCCTGTTTGGGGAGAATGCCGTTCTACCGACAGGACATTCAAGCCGCAACCTCCGACGACCTGTGACTTGTGTGGAAGACGGAAGGTCTCAACCGAAGGAAAGGAGGAAACCGACCATGTGCGCAACTGTACTTGCTCCACAAGTAGCGATGACGACGCCGTTCGTGGCTGCGGCCCGGTACCAGGAATCCAATTTCAGGCGCGTGGAACACGCCGGAGATCACAAGCAGTCGTTGGAAAGGAAATGGGTCGTGGTTACCGACGAACATGGCAACCGGAGGCTGCAGATGCGCTGGAGTGTCGCACGGGTCGTTCCTCCTGCCACGGTTTGTAAAGCGACGCGGCCAGGCGTCGAAGTTGCTGTGGGCCGGGTGTGCAATTCAACTCCCGGCCCGCAGGCTCGGTTAGCGATTTCATAATTCATCTTCATAGGCCATCGAGGCCAGGCACGTGAATATTCTTTCCAAATTTTATTACCGGTACAGGAAGCTCCTGAAGACGATCAGGCTGTACCTCATCATCGCCGGTCCTGGCATTATCGTTATGGTTGCCGACAACGACGCCGGAGGCATTACCACCTACACGGCGACCGGTGCGCAGTATAGCTTCCATCTGATCTGGTTCCTGATCTTGTTGGGGCCCGTAGCTTATTACGTCCAGGAGATGACCGTACGGCTCGGGGCGGTCACCAAGCGGGGCCACGCTGAGGCGATTTTTCATTCCTTCGGCGCTTTCTGGGGCTGGTTCTCTCTTCTGGATCTGGTGCTCTTGGACTGGCTGACCATGATCACAGAGTTCATCGGTATGACGGCGGCCATGAGCATCTTCGGCGTGCCGCCAATTGTGACCGTGATCATCAGTTGGATCGTCATGGGAACCATGGTTCTGCAGGGACGCTACTGGACTTGGGAAAAGGTCGCTCTCGTATTCTGCGGCTTGAATCTGATCTACATTCCGGCGGCCATAATGATCAACCCTCCGGTTGACAAAATTCTGCACGGCTTCATCCCGCACCTGCCGCCGGGAGGATTTACGAATGCCCTGTTTTTCCTGCTCATGGCCAATATCGGCACCACCATTGCTCCCTGGATGATTTTCTTTCAGCAGAGCGCGGTGGTGGACAAGGGCATGCAGGAAAAAGACATGCTGTGGGGCAAGATCGACACCGCCGTAGGTTCATTCTTGACGGTGGTTGTAGCCATAGGCTGCATTGTCCTGACCGCCACGCTGCTTCCCGGCCAGATCATCAACGACGACGCCGAAGCGGCCCGCCGCTTCATGCCGATCAACCGTCATGTGGGAGCTCTGCTCGCGATTGGCCTGTTCGATGCCGGGTTCCTGGGCGCAATCTGCATTTCGTTGGCGAGTTCATGGGCCTTCGGTGAGGTTTTCGGATGGGCGCACTCCTTGAACCACAAGGTGAAGGAGGCACCCTGGTTCTATGCCTATTACTTTTTCGACTTGTTGCTGGCGGGAACGGTTGTCTTGATTCCGCGTGCGCCATTGGTGCTCATTACTCTGTTCGTTCAAGTCATCGCGGTAACGCTGCTGCCTGCGGCATTGGTCTTTCTCATTCTGCTCCTCAACAACGAGGAGACCATGGGCGAGTACAAGAACACTCTGTTTCAGAACGTCGCCAACATCGGAATTGTCGTAGTGATCATCGTCATTTCCACTCTGTACGGGATCAGCGCGATTTTCCCGAAGATTCTCGGTGGCTAAGGAAGCGCATGGAGAACAACAATGATTTTTGACTTCTTTCGCAACACGGCTGGAGCGGTCAGGGCCATCAACCAAAAGTACGCCAAGCCTCATATCAAGATGACGCGCGGGGTTCGGTTCTCTTTCGGAGCACTCCGGTTTTATCTGTTGCTCCTGGTTGGAATCATGGTCTACAAGTTCATCACTTTGTTGCACTAGGTCGAGGTGTCTCATGAACGGAACAACAACTATCAAGAACTCCGTGGAAGAGATCTTCTTTTTGACTGATCTTCTGGGAGCACGCGCTTACTTCAACGACCGGAAGGTCGGCAAGTTGAAAGATATGATAGCGCTCGACCAAGGCAAGGTCGCGGAAGTCACTCATTTCCAGATTGCTCGTCCATTCGGCGAAGCGCCTTTACTGGTTCCGTTTCCAAAAGTGCGATCGTTCAGCCCCCGTGAGATCATCGTGAACAATGGCGATCCCGGCAGCTACGTGCGTGAGCTGGGTCCAGAAGAAGTCCCGCTGCGGGACTACTTGATCGACAAGAAGGTGCTGGACACGGAGGACCATGAGGTCGAAGTTGTTTACGACATTCGGCTGGTCCGGACGAACGGCAATCTCTATGTCAGCGATGTCGACATCAGCCGCTACGGATTGCTCCGCCAGGTGGGGTTTCGAAGTCTGGCTGACTATTTTTACAAACGAGCGGATGAAGCGAAGAAGAAACTAATTCCCTGGTCCTATGTTCAACCTCTTTCACCTCAGCTGGGGGCACTCCAGGGAAACGTCAAGTTGAACATCGTGAAAGAAGAGCTTTCCGAAATTCACCCTGCGGACCTGGCCGACATCGTGGAGAAGTTGGACAGTGGCCAGCGTGTAACCATTCTAGAGGGTCTCGACACCGAACACGCCTCCGACACGCTGGAGGAGATTGACCCGGCGGTGCAACGCGACATCGTGTTGTCTCTCCGGAAAGAGCGGGTGGCGCAGCTCATCGGCGAGATGACCTCCGGGCAGGCGGCCGACATCCTGGCAGTTCTGCCTGCTGACGAGAAAAGGGCGATCCTCGGACTGCTGGAACCGGCCAAGGTTGCGAAGATCGAAGAAATTCTCGAGAAGCATGAAATTAATATTCTGGATTTCACTACCACCAAGTTCATCAAATGTCCGCCCGACATGACCGTGCAGCGAGTTCGCAGGAAATTTCGGGAAATGGCTCGCTCGATGGATGTGGTGATGTACTTCTACGTCGTGAATGAGATGGACAAACTGCTCGGCGTAATCGATATCAAGGAGTTGTTTATGGCTGAGGATGATGTGTCGTTGAGTAATTTGATGGTCGAAAACGTCATCAGCCTCAACCCACAGAGCACCATGAAGCAGGCAGCGGACGCGTTCATCCGCTATGGTTTCCGGGCGCTTCCCGTCACCGATGGAAACAACATCATTCTCGGTGTGGTTCCCTATCGTGACGTCATGAATCTGAAGCATCGCATGCTCGACTAGACACGAGCGTAGCCGGGCCGCCGAGAATTGCACCGGCTAGGATGCCGGACAGGCAACTCGGACCACAACTGTAACGTTCTTTTAACCGACTAAGTACATACTGATCGATTGGGCCGTGGGCGAAATGGGGAAGCAAAATCGCATATCGGTACGCTGGACTGCAAGGATGCTGCTGGCCATGTTGTGGCTGATGGTTGCCGCGAAGTGCATAATCCCGGCGCACGCGCAGCAGCCTGATGCACCCTTGCCAAAGGGCGACACTCCAGTTGCGAGTGCTGACAATCCTCCCAACCCGCCCAGCGGCGCCGTTGCCGATCCCGAAGCGATGCTGCCGCATTTCAGGAGCACGCGATTCTGGCTCTCCGGGCAGGCGAACTTCATCTTCCAAACTCACCCCGACTTTCATGCCGACTACAGCGGGAAGAACAGCCTGAGTTCCTACTATGAGAAAGCCACTTCGCGCGTGATGACGCTTTACACCGGCGTGCGGCTCAATAATTCCACCGAGTTGCTGGTGGACATCGAAGAAGCTGGCGGCGCAGCGCTCAGCACCGGCCTGGGCCTGGGCGGGAATACGGATCTGGACATCGTGCGCAATCCGCTGTTGAGTAAAGTGCCGTACCTGGGGCGCGGCATGATCCACAAAGTGTTCGCGTTGAGCAAGGATAAGATTGAGAACCAGCGCAGTTTTCTATCGCTGTTCGATGAGTTGCCGCGGCGGCGATTGGAAATTCGCTTCGGCAAATTCAGCATGCCGGATTTCTTTGATATCAATTCGGCAGGCTCCGACACGCATTTTCAATTCGACAACTGGTCCGTCGACAACAACGGCGCCTACGACTACGCCGCCGATACGCGCGGCTATACCGTCGGTATTGTGGCGGACTATGAGGATCGCAACTGGGGATTCCGCTTCGCCGAAGGGCTCATGCCGAAGGTCGCGAACGGAATTGATCTGGTGTGGCGGCCGTGGCAGGTTCATGCGGAGAATTGGGAGTACGAGCTGCGCCATGGCGTGATACCGAAAAAATCCGGCGTCGTCCGCCTGTTGGCGTACACGAACTACGCCAATATGGGCATCTATCGCGATGCGGTTGCTCAGTTTAAAGAAGGCTTGGTGCTGCCGGTCCCGGACATCACCCACCATCCCTGGCACATCACCCGCAAATATGGCTTTGGCGTCAACCTGGAACAGAATCTCATGCGGAACGTCACCGCATATGGCCGTTGGGGATGGGACAACGGAAAAACCGAGTCATTTGCCTACACCGAGATTGATTCGACGTTCAACCAGGGCGTGGGGGTGAACGGCGCACTGTGGCATCGCAGGCAAGATCGTGCCGGCATTGCCTTCGTGACGAACGGGATCAAGAAAGATCACCAGGTGTATCTGGCAGATGGCGGGCTTGGTTTCCTGCTGGGTGATGGAGGGCTGAACTACGGGCGCGAGAACATCGTCGAGTCGTATTACACGGCACATGTCTGGCGCGGAATCTATATCGCTCCCGGAGTGCAGCACATCAATAATCCCGGTTACAACCGCGACCGGGGGCCGGTCGTGGTGCCGAGCCTGCGAGCTCATGTGGAATTCTGAATTTAGGCCGCAGATGTCAGGTCTCAGCGAGATGCAATTAGAACGTGAATCGGGCTGAGAACTGTAACACGCGGGGCAGGTCGTTGGGGCTGATTTCCTGGAGGGATCCGAAATTGCCCGGGCCCGAGTTGGGCACCAGATAGCAGGTCTGGTTGAGCGATGCTCCGTCGCCGCAGTTGGTCCCGATTGGGTTGTATTGCAACTGGTTGATCCCGTCGCCGTTCTGCACGTAGTAATTGGCGTGGTTGAACAAATTGAACGCTTGCGCTTGAAATTGCAGTTCCTTGCCCTCCCGGATCGCAAAACTGCGCGTCAACCCAACGTCGATCCGCTCCAGCCACGGGCCGTAGAAAGAATTCAGGCCGATGCCCGGCGTGGGGCCGTCGCCATTGATGCCGGCCGCGGTGTTCGCGGTGTCTTGGTTAAAGGCGGTGTCGTTCAGGTTGTCATCGGCGGCGTTGCAACACGCTGGACCCAACAAACCCGCGTAGGGACGGCCGGAAGAGAACTCCATGACACTGCTCAGCCTCCAGCCCGAGAGTAACGCGCGGCCGGTGTCCGAATTGGTCAGTTTTTCCAGGCCGGGGCGGTACACGGCGGCAAAACTAATTCGGCGCCGCTGGTCGAGTAGCGAGGGAGCATGGGTATTGCTGAAGTCGAACTGATTGTTGAAGTCCATCCCATCGAGCATCATGCTCTTGGCGAAGGTGTAAGAAACTTGCAAGGAAAGACCTTGTGACATGCGATGCTGCAACTGCACGAAGAGAGAGTTGTAATGGTTTTGCGCGGGGCTGATCAGTTCGTTGATCTGGCCCAGGTTGGGGTTGATGCGGCCTTCGGTCAGCAGTCCATTGTCCATGTTGGGCAGCGTGATCGTCTGCCCACTGCACGGCAGCGTAGTTGCGCTCGGAGGACAGACAATGTACGTCGTCGTGCCTTGCAACGGTTTCAGGTTCAAGTCATAGGCGCTGCCGGAAAGCAGATGCACGCCGTGATTCCACATGGTGCCGATGCTTAAAGTTGTGTTCTCAAAAATCTCGCGCTCAATCTGCAAACTCGCCTGCAGTATATAGGGCACTCGAAACTGCGGAGAAACCAGGGAAATATCTTCAGAAGCTCCGAACAAGGGGGAATTACTTGGGAGGATATTCGGGAACGTTGGTATCTGCCGGTTCGGCAGACCTCCGGTGTAACTGACACTTATCGAAGACTGCTGTGAGGCTAGGCCGTTCGAGACCACCGCGTTGCGATAGTTCAGGCCGTTCATGTTGGTGTAGAACTGCCCGAATCCCGCGCGCACTACCGTTTTCGACTCGGGCTGCCAGGCAAATCCGAAGCGCGGCGCTAAGCGTCGAAACTGGTTCGGATACTGCCCGGTGAGCGGGAATGCCGGATTTTCCGCCGGCTGCGGGTAAACCTGGAAGTCCTCGCGCAAACCCATTTCGAGCGTCAACTTCGGCAAGGCGCGGAAGGAGTCCTGCACGTAGAATCCGTAGTAAGGCACGGCAAAAGAAAAAGTCGGGTTTCCCGAAGTCTGACTGAAGACGTTGTATTCGCCGAGCGCAAAAGCCTCCAGATTGGAAAATTCATAACTGCCGAGGAACGACCCGAACTGGACGGCGGCGTTCGGGTCGGCGCCGCCATCATTGTTGTCCGCGTCCCAGGCGCGATTCATATCGAAACCGAATTGCAACGTGTGCTTGCCAATCACGTAGTCGACACGGTCGGCCAGAGAATACTGTCTTTCAAACACCCTCCCCACAGAGAAAGGAGCATTGCCTAAAATAAAAGCGGCCGGGCTATCCAGTATCAACGTGGGGATGTTTGGAGCCAAACCGGTCGGTGTCGAGATCTGGTTGTCTTGTGAAGTGGCCGCGTGAAATTCGTTCAGCAGTTTGGAGGAGAAAGTGTGCGTCCATCCGAGGCTGGCTTGGAAGGTGTGCACGTAGGCGTTGGCCAGCGTTTGCGTTCCATAATTTGCCACTGTAGGGTCGGTGATGACGCCTCCGGGCGAGTTGTACCGGTTCACATTGAAGCTGAGGAACAGGCCATCGCGGGAACTGGCCTGATAATCCAGCCGGGGCGTAATCACCAGGTCGTTGCGCTTTCTGGCTTTGGTGCCGAGATTGGAATTCAGCGCGTTTAGAGTGTTCGACACTTGCTGAAGGTATACCGGATTGGTCGGGTCAGCCGAGACACTGGCCGGAGTGTCGATGTTCGGTATCGGCAAGGACCCGTTCGGCGGAGGCAGCGTCGTCCCGGCCGGAATATCAAAGTTAGTACTCAAGAAAGCAGCTAAGTTCGCCGGCGTCGTCGCCAAATCCGAGTTGATGACAGGAATCGGATTGTTCCGCAGTTGCTGCTCATAATCCACAAAGAACCATGCGCGGTTTCGCAGGATCGGCCCGCCCAGTCCGGCGCCGAATTGTTGCAAATCATCAAGCGGTTTCGGATTGCCGGCGGCCTTATCGAGGGCGTCATTGGCTCCCGTCGCGGAGTTCCGGTTGTAATAGAACGCACTGCCATGGAACGCGTTGCCGCCCGACCGCGTCACCGCATTAATAAAGCCTGCTCCACCACCGTAGATCGACGAGTACGGGCTGACTGCGACTTGAAACTCCTGGATTGCGTTCTCGCCATACAGGTAGGGGATGCGGTAACGGCCTTCAATGTCGGCGAAGTAGTTGCTCGTGGCGTTGGTTCCGTCCACGGTGAAGGCATTGGAGCCATTTCCATTGGCGTAGCCGGAATCTTCTCCACCCTGTTGTCCGGCGACGCTCACCAGGCCGGTGTCGCCGTCGTAGCTGGTATTCGGCGTCAGCATCGTAAGGTCGGAGTATTTTCGTTCGTTGAGCGGCAACTCCTCAATCGACGACCGCTCGATCACTGTGCTGGCGGAGGATTCCTCCGGCCGCAGCAGTGGCGTCGTCCCGATTACCTTAACCGTGTCTGCGCTGGCTCCCACTTGCAGCTGGATGTCCTGCGAAGTCGTGTTTCCTACCAGCACTCGCACCAGAACCTGGACATCGCGAAAGCCTTTGAGACTTGCCGCGATGGAATAGGCGCCCGGCATGACGACGGGAAACCGGTAAAGTCCGGCATGGTTTGTCTCGGCGGATTGTTGCACGCCGGTCGCGAGGTTCCGCACTACGACCGACGCTCCCGGAACCACCGCTCCGCTCGGGTCGGTGACCCGACCGCCGAGCGAGCCTGTCAACACCACATTCTGGGCGGTCAGCAATATGCAGCTCACCAACACGACCAAAACGCTGCATACCGCAAGGCGACTGGCCACGGGAAGCGTTCTCTCGTTTGGTCGAATGACGGATTCGCTTCTCATCTTGGTTCCTCTAGGGGGTTCGCGCCGAAGAAATCTTGAGCCCATCATCCGAGTTCGCACCTGTTTTCGCATCCGCTCCTTGTGACCGAGTTACCGCTGCGGAAAGTCATGCGGATGAGAACGGAGGGCACTTATTTAACTAAAGATATTCCCGGCTGTCCAAGTTAGTAAAGGGACAGCCGGAATGCTTGCTGGAAACCCGCACTTCAACCGTTGTGCGTAATTCCGGCTTCTTGTTTCTGCGCTGTTTGGAGCGCCCAGGCCATGCGCGGGGTGTTGTGGGCAATTCCGAAGCGGCCCTGCGCATCGAGCAGAATGATTCCACCGTGGCCGTTGAGGCGCTGCTTCAGATAGTTCATCGCTTCCTGCGCGACCCACTCGGGCAAACTGCCGGATTCGACGCGATCCGCCGCCCACTTCGCGAGCACCAGCTTCATGATGGGCTCGCCCCATCCGGTAGTGGAAACGGCCGCGCTGAGATTGTCGGCATAGCATCCGCAGCCGATCAGCGAAGAGTCGCCGAGGCGTCCGGGATCTTTATTGAGCGTGCCTCCGGTTGAAGTGGAAGCCGCGATATTGCCATCGCGATCAAGCGCGACGGCTCCGACGGTGTCGTGCGAAATGGTGGGCGCGAACAGATCGTTGCCGTGGGTTGAGTCCTGCGCCTGATATTCGCGCAAGCGCTCGACTTCCCTGGGGATGACGAGGTCTTCGTTGCGGCAGAGAGTGATGCCGTGTTCGGCGGCAAAGCGCTCGGCGCCTTCGGCGACAAAATAGACGTGCGGGCTTTCGCTCAGAATCTTCCGGGCGGCGCGAACCGGGTTTCGCAGACGCTCCACGCCGCCGACGCCGCCGCCGCGCAGGGTCGCGCCGTCCATGATGAAAGCGTCGAGTTGCACCTTGCCGTCGCGGTTCAGGAAACTGCCGCGGCCCGCGTCGAAGGTTTCGTCGTCTTCGAGAACGACCACGGCTTCTTCGACCGCGTCCAGGGCGGAGCCGCCGCGCTCCAGCACGCGCCATCCGGCGGCGGCGGCATTGCGAACACCGTTGAGGTGCGCCTCGACCATATCGTCGGGAATGGCCCAGGCGCCGCCGTGAACAACTAGAACAGGATTTGTTGGCACGAATCGTCCTTGCAGGAGGTTATAAAGAATAGTCTAGCAGGCTGCCGAGGGCAGTTCAGGAAGGAATCTTCAGCCAGGATAAAGACAAAGCCTCAGCCTACTGTTGATTTATCCAGTTCTGGCCGCCTGAGGTAAGAACCTCTTGGGAGGTAAACTGCACGGTTTTGTCGAGTTGTCCCTGCGTTCCAGTTGGCGTAACGAACTGGATAGGGCGGGACATGGTGTCCCCTTGGACGCGCGTACCTATGAAGATGAGACCATCGGTGGGGTCGCCTCCCAGTGCGGTGATGATGTAACCGGCCGCAGCCAAACTCGTGGCCTCCGTGATGAAATTGTCGCCAGTGGCGGCGACTGCTTTGGCCTCGTAGATCGTGGTTGTGTCGCTCTGCCAACCATAAGACAAAAGCTCCACTTGGCCAGCGTTAAACGACAGCGCAGTGACGACTTGGCTCTCCTCTCCCAATTGCGAAGCCACGGCTTGGACATCCGCAGGATCGACCGATTGGGAGATAGCGCTGAATCCACCTTCGGCGCTGGTTTGCAACCAAGAGACGGCGAACACACCGTTCGCGGGCTCCAGATCGAGTGAGGTGATCACGATGTTCGGCGTTGCCAGAGTCTGCAAGTCGGCGTCGAGATTGGTGAATGAATCCGACTGGTAGTAGGCGGAAATTCCAGAGCCGCCCGCAGGTTGGCCATACACTGAATAACCCCAGGCACAGCTGCCTGCAATTCCCGAACCGCAAAGTGGAGCCGCGCCAATCAGCAGTGGCATCCCTATCGCATTGGTATACCAAGCTTTCTCCCCAGTTAGCAGCCAGGTTGCAATGTCGGGAACAAAGGCAGGAAGATCTAATGCCTGGAAACGCCAGTCGCCAGCTTTGGGCACTCGGGGACCAACGGTAAGCGACGCCGTATTGCTGGTGACGGTGCCAATCGCATTGCTGACGGTCACCGTGAAACTCGCGCCGTTATCGGCGGGAGCAACAGCCGGCGTGGTGTAAGAAGCGCCGCTGGCTGCCGAGATCACGGTTCCGTTCTTACTCCACTGATACTGAAGAGGACCGGTTCCGGCGGCGCTTACAGTAAACGTCGCCGCGAGTCCGATCGTCGTTTTCTGGTTAGAGGGCTGCACCAAAATGCTGGGTGCCATCGCGCTCAGGGTTCCACCGCCGCTAGATCCGCAGGCCGACGTCAAACATGCGACCAGGAGTATTACGCCCAAACGACAATTGGAAAATGTGGCCTGACGCGTGAGAATTGAGGGCCAATTCGATGACGAAGGGAGGGACATACAGTCTCCTTTTGTAAAACCGATATGCGCAGCAATTATCGCACTTCACCCCTCCATAGGGTGGCGGTGAGAGAGGTGCGGTGGTATTGGTCGTAGTGAGGTGTTGACTCACGCAGCCCGCGCGGTCGTGTCCATTTCCGTTGTCCGCTGCCAGGTGTAAATGACGCGGTGGATTACCGTGATGGTGGACAGCACGCCGATCACCCACAGCACCGGGGCCATGACGTTGAACAGAGCGCCGATGATGAGCAACACCAAGCGCTCGGGGCGTTCCATGAAACCGACGCGGCAGGTTCCGATGAGGGACTCGGCGCGGGCGCGGGCATAACTCACCATGATGGCGCTGATCATGGCCAGCGCGGTCAGCACGACATAGAAAAACCGGTTGCCTCGGGAATAGAAGACTAACAAGCCGAAGAACAGCGACGCGTCGCTGTAGCGATCGACGATGGAATCGAAAAAACCTCCGAAGCGCGTGACCTGGTTCGAGGCGCGGGCGACGCGGCCATCCACCAAGTCGAAGAATCCCGATCCGATGACGACCAGCCCGGCGTAAAAAAACATGCGGCGCTGGTTGTCGCCGTTGGCGTATCCAAACAAAAACGCGGCGTAAGTGTTGACCACCAGCCCCATCAGGGTCAGGACGTTGGGATTGATGCGCGAGAGAGCCAGCAGGCGCACGATGGCGTCGAGCAAAACGCCGCAGGCGCGTCCGAATCCGCTGGTCCAACTCATGTAGCGTCCGCTCATATGGCACGCCTCATAAAATTGCCGGTCATAACGTCGCGGTTCATTCCGATTCCCGTTCCGGTTCCGATTCCACTTCCGCTTCCAGCTTGGCTTCGGCGATATCGTGCACCGTGGAGAGCTTCAGGATTTCCATTTCGCGGCTTCCGCCGGGCGTAACGACCATCGCGATGTCGCCAACTTTTTTATTCAGCAAGGCGCGCCCGATCGGCGAGGTGGTTGAGATTTTTCCGGCGGCCACATCGGACTCTTCGCTGGTCACCAGCTGGTATTCCATTTCTTCGTTCTTGGTGCCGTCATAGATCGTCACGGTCGAGCCCAGGCCAACTTTATCCCTGGGAATATTGTTCATGTTGATCAGCGACAGTTCGGCCAGACGCTTGCCCAGTTGGCGGACGCGCGCCTTCAGATACTCCTGGCGCTGCTTGGCCATGTGATACTCGGCGTTCTCGCTGAGGTCACCCATGGCGACGGCCTTTTTGAGCTCTCTGGGGATATCGTAGGCCAGCTCATGCTCGAGCGTGTTCAGCTCTTCGTGAAGCTTCTTTTTGATCTGATCCGTCATCGCCTTAGGCATTATAACCCTCGGCCATTGGTGACTGACACTCGGGCTCGGATTTACGCACGCCCGGTCCAACCTACTAAGCCGAAATGACTTAGGCCGAAACCGTGACAGATATATTGCCATCTGAGCCGCCTCTCACCGCTTCCCGATTGCCTTAGGAGCGGCGCTCGGCTAGACTAGCGGTAGTCCTGCGCACCCTCGGGCGAGGGCCCTCCATGAACGGCGACCGCGTTTTCCACATCGGCGATAAGGTCGTTTACCCCAACCACGGCGTCGGAATTATCGAACAAATCAGCAGCCGGACTATGGGAGCCGCAGTCGAAAAATTCTACATGCTGAAAATCGCAGCCAGCAGTTTGAAGGTGATGGTGCCGTTCTCCAACGTCGGCAGCGTCGGCATGCGTCCGGTAGTGCGCAATGGCGAGGTGCAGAAGATCGTGGATTACCTGTCCTCCGGCGAGTGCGTCAACGCGGCCGACTGGAAAGACCGGTTTAAGGAGAATTCCGATCGTATGCGTACCGGTTCGCTCTCGGACGTGGCCGCGGTGTTGAAGAGCCTGCTGATCCTCGGACAGGGTAAGTCGCTTTCCTTCCGCGAAAAAAAGATGCTGGAGCGCGCCCGCTTTCTGCTGGTCAGCGAGATCGCCATCTCGCGCAACTGCGACGAGAGTCTGATTGAACAGGCGCTCACCAAGGCTTTGATGAAGTGTAATCTGCGCTTCCCGGACATTCGCGAACTTGCCTCCTGATCGCGCTCAGCGAGCGGCGTGGGCTTCCATCCAGGACTGAAGAATCAAGACCGCGGCCATCCGGTCGACCGCTCGCCCCCGTTTCTTGATCGAAAGATCGGTTTCGCGCAGCAGGCGGTTGGCTTCGGTTGAGGTCCAACGCTCGTCCCACAGATGGACGGTCAGGCCGAAGTGCGTGTGCAGATCGTCGGCGAAACGGCGCATCTTTTCCGATTGAGTTCCTTCCGCGCCGCTTAAGCGCAGGGGCAGGCCGACCACAATCTCCTGGACTGCGTATTTCTCCAGCACTTGTCCCAGGGCCTCCAGATCGCGGCGTTTGTTCTGGCGCTGGATCGTATCCAACCCCTGCGCGGTGATGCCCAGCGGGTCAGAGACGGCAACTCCGATTCGTTTCGAGCCGACATCGAGGGCCATGATGCGGCTGTGGCCGGGGGTCGCGAGTGCGTGCATCCGTCAATTGTAGATGGCAGTGGAAACCTTTTCACCGCCGAGACGCAGAGAGCGCCGGGAAAACCCCTTCTTGGAGTCTCCAAACCCAGCCGGTGGAACCCCTTAGATGTTCGAATATGTGCGGGCCATTCGACGACCGGTACAAACTTTTTCTCGGCGCGCTCCGCGTCTCGGCGGTTCTTCCGGCCTTGTACTCTGGCCACTTTGCGGCAATCCGGAAAGGCCTTTACACTGGAACCTTGCGCACACTGATCACACTGTTCTTGGTTGTCGCTCTCGCCGCTGGCGGCTGGGTGGCGTGGCGGGTCTATGCCCCAATTACGCCTCCAGCCAATACTTCTTTGCTGCTGCATTCCGGGTATTCGACGCGGAGGATTGCCGCGGAGCTCCAAAAGGCCGGGGTGATCCGCAGCGAACTCGCTTTCCGGCTCTGGCACGTGTGGCATCCCAAACCATCCTTGAAGGCGGGCGAGTACCGTTTCGAGCGCGCGGCGAGTCTTCCGCAGGTTTATGAGCGGATCGCGCGCGGCGATATCTACTTCCACGTGGTCACCATCCCCGAAGGCTATACGATGTTCGACATCGCCAAGGCGATGGAAGACGCAGGGCTCTGTTCGGCGGCCGATTTTCTGCGCGTTGCCGAAACCCAGACCCAGCTAATCTCGGATCTGGCGCCGGAGGCCAAGTCGCTCGAGGGGTATCTCTTCCCCAACACCTACCAGTTCACGCGAACCGAGAGCCTGGAGGAAATGGCGGCGGCAATGGTGCATCAGTTCCGGCAGGTGGCGCAGCAGATTGGGCTGAACTCGGACGTGCCCGAGGTCGTGATCATGGCGTCGATCGTGGAAAAGGAGACTGCCGCTCCGGAGGAACGACCGCTCGTGGCCAGCGTCTACTACAACCGGCTGGCGCAAAAGATGGCGCTCGACGCCGATCCGAGCGTGATCTACGCGGAGTTGCTGACCGGCTCGTACCAGGGAAGCCTCCATCACGCCGACCTGGCGGTGAACTCGCCCTATAACACTTACCGTTTCCCGGGGCTGCCGCCGGGGCCAATCGGCAATCCGGGGAGAAGCGCTCTGGAAGCGGCTTTGCACCCCGACAGCACGAAATTCCTTTATTTCGTTAGCGATGGCAATGCCCACCATCGCTTCGCCCGCAGCCTCGAAGAGCACAATCGGAACGTGGCGGCCTATCGCCACTCGCTCGGCCTGCGCTAAGCACCAGACCCTCCGGTGCATTATACTAATCGGATAACAACAATGTCCCAAAAGTCTTCTGGGGTACCCGCTATAGGAATGTATCGTACTCATCTGCGCCTTTTTTTGCTTTTACTTCTGTCGGCGGCCACCTTTCCGCTGAGCGGATGTCTGTTCCGGACACGTACTCTGGATCGTCAGCTCTCCGACCGGCCGCTGAAGACCGCGACCCAGCAGGAGCTGATCGAATACGTCAACACGCAGGCCGCCAAGATTCAGTCCATGCAGGCGACCGTGGATATCGACGCTTCGTCCGCGGACCCGAAAAACGGCCAAGCCACCGACTACAAGGAGATTCGCGGCTACGTGCTGGCGCGCAAACCCGCTATGCTGCGCATGAAGGGCCTGTCGCCGGTGGTGCGGAACACGGCCTTCGATATGGTGAGCGACGGGCAGAATTTCAAGCTTTGGATTCCTCTGAAGAACAAGTTCGTCGTGGGATCGAACAATGCCGACAACTATCAGCCCGATAAGCGGCTGGAGAACATGCGGCCGCAGTACATTTACGACGCGCTGCTGCTGCCGGAAATCGGCCGGGACGAGATTCCGTTTCGTGAAAACGGCTATGAAACCGTCCTCGACTCGAAGAGGCATCGCGTCGACCAGCCCAATTATGGACTGCTGGTTCTCCGCAATGGCCCCGAAGGCTGGTATCTATCGCGCAGAATCGAGTTCAGCCGAACCGACCTGCTTCCGCACCGGCAACGGATCTACGACCAACAGGGAAACGTCGTGACCGACGCACACTACCAGGATTACAAAGACTACGCGGGGACTACATTCCCGAGTACGATTGAGATCGAACGGCCGCGGGAGAATTACGACATCACCCTGAGCATGGTCAAACTGGAAATCAATAAAGCGCTGACCGACGACCAGTTTGTGCTGGAGCAGCCAACTGGGGCTGACGTGGTGCGCCTCGATCAGTCCAACAGCAGCGCGGCGAAAGCGCCGGATCGCCAAAGTAAATAGTTCTCCGGAAAAGACATGATGAATCGCATGGTCGTCGGGAATTTGGTGCATCGGCCGGTACGCTCGCTGATCAGCATTGTGGCCGTGGCGCTCGAAGTCACGCTCATCCTGCTGATCGTGGGCCTGTGCGTGGGGATACTGCAGGATCAGCGCACGCGGGCCGCGGGCATCGGGGCAGATGTGATCGTGCTGCCTCCGGGATCGTCTTTTATTGCGGGGCTGACCGGCAGTCCGATGCCGATCAAAGTGGCTGGCATCCTCGCCAAATTGCCGCATGTGGAGGAGGTCGCCCCCGTCATCACGCAGGTCTCAACCGCCGGGACACTCGAGATCATCACCGGAATCGATCTGCCGAGTTACGAGAGCTTGTCGGGTGGTTTCCACTATCTGGAGGGCGGTCCGTTTCAGGGCCCGAATGATGTGATTGTCGACGATCTTTTCGCGCAGGCCAAGCATTCCAAGGTCGGCGACAGGATTGAGATTCTCAATAACCCTTTCCGTATTTGCGGCATTGTCGAACACGGCAAGGGAGGGCGTAAGTTCCTTCCCCTCAGCACCATGCAGGATCTGACCGGGGGCAGGGATAAGGCCTCGCAGATGTATCTCAAACTGGACGATCCGGCCAGCGCCGAGGTGGTGGTAGACGAGGTCAAGCACATGCCGGGCATGGAACGCTACATCGCCAGTTCGATGGCTACCTACCTTTCCATGATGACGCCGACGAAATATCCCTACCTTTCCACATTTCTCCGCGTTGTGATCTGGATATCCGTGATCATCGGGGTACTCGTGATCTTTCAGGCGATGTACGCCGCCGTGATGGAACGGACCCGCGAGATCGGGATCCTGAAGTCGATGGGCGCGTCGAAGCTATATATCGTGAATGTCGTGCTCCGGGAGACGGTGCTGCTCGCCTTGGGGGGCATCGTGTTGGGTGTCGCGTTCAGCCTGGCGGCACGCGCCGTTCTCGCCCAGAAACTGCCTCTGCTGCAAGTGATTGTGTCCAGGGGATGGATTGCGCGGGCTGCCCTTATCGCCATTGCCAGCGCCATCGCCGGCGCGCTGTATCCGGCGTTCAAGGCGGCGCAGAAGGATCCCATCGACGCGCTCGCTTACGAATAGGGCCGCCATCGCTTGGTTTCGCTTTTAATTCGCCAGACGCTTGCTGGCTCTTTCGCCCTTGAAAAATTTTCCAATAATTTTCCTCGCAAATCGGCAGAGAATGCACGATACTGCCGGTGAAACTGCCGTGCTATAATCATGCGCCCTTACTCAGAGGCAGTGCAGTTTCGCAGCTGGTTGTCCTAATTCCCTGGCCCTGTGCGCGCATGCGTGCCGGTGACCACAAATACGCAGGAGGAGATATGCGCTTCGATGATCCGACTCTATACGGTCGGGACGATGAGACGGATGAGTACAGCGACAGCGGCGCCTACGGCGAATCGCTGGAAGAGGATTTGGAAGAAGAAGAAGAGGAAGAAGAACCCGTTCTCGTAGTGGAAGAAGACGAGATTGCTGTGTCGCCACCTGTGCTGGAACCTGCGCCTGTAACTCCATCGGGCGGTGGCGGCCAGAGCGGGCCTCCGAAGAAGAAGGCGCCTGCCAAGAAAGCGCCCGCCATGAAAGCTCCAGTCAAGAAGGCGCCCGCCAAGAAAGCGGCAAAGAAGCAGGCGAAGAAAGTCGCAAGAAAACCGGCCCCCAAAAAAGCGGCGAAGAAGAAAGCGCCGAAGAAGCGAGCCAAGAAAGCGGCAAAGAAAAAAGTTGCCCGCAAGAAAGGCCGTCGCTAGCGGTTCGCGCTATCCGCCCAAACGATGGCGGAAGCCCGGCCCTCGTTCCGGCTTCCGCCATCCCATTTATTCTCCGTCGGGCACGATCGCTTCCGCTTCGATTTCCAGCAGCATCTCTGGGGAAATCAGGGCCCTGATCGCCACCATGGTGCTCGCGGGACGAATGTCGCGGAAAAACTCTCCGTGCGCCTTGCCTGCTTTTTCCCAATCGGCAATGTTGGTAAGGAACACGCGCGTGCGGACGACATCTTTCCGTGAAGCTCCGGCCCGCTCCAGCGCGCGTTCAATGTTTTTGAGGGCCTGAACCGCCTGCGCGTAGGCATCGCCCGCGCCGGCGATTTTGCCGTCGGCTCCAGTCGCGGTGTACCCGCAACATAGACATGCGCGCCGACGCGAACCGCACGGCAATAACCGACAACCGGCTCCCACGATGTTCCGCTTGAAATGTTGATCCACTCCACTCCGCCTCCGTTCTCCTGCTCTTCTTTCGCTGAATAGATTCAGTGGACCCCGTTTCGATCCGCACGCATGCGGCATTAGCAGCCGCCTGCTTCGGTTGCCAGCAAACGTCCCTGAAACGCCGCGCCCCGCGCGGGCTTCTAACCACAATAGTGGCCCAATGGTCACTTGCATTGGATCGGGATTCACGGTATCTAATGCGCACAAGGTTCTGTTCCGATGGGAACCATAGGGGTCCGGTTTGGGAGGGCGTGGGGGCCATGGAAATGATTCCGGAGATGCATCCGCTGCAGCAGTTGTTTTGTGAACTGGTCGGCCGTCATTATGCCGAGGAAATTGGAATTCGCGATCCGCAAGTGGTGAGCTATGTCGCACATCTGCTGGCAGAGTTTTGCGATGCGGAACAGTTGTTGAAAATCCGCAATGCGGCAGGGAAGCCGTTGAACGATGTGGGCGAGATGCTGATCGAGTCGGACCCGATCTACGGCCCGGCGCCGTCGTTTGACCGCGAGCGCGAGGTCCGCAAGCACATTGGCGACTACACGCTGTTCTACGCCGGCATGTTTCCGGAAAGCATCAATCACTATCGCCTGCGCCGCCAGCGGGTCGAGAATTTCGTGGATTGGGTGAAAGCTGGGAAAGAAAGCTACTACATCGTCTCCAAGTTCGAGCACTTCGAATACGCCGAGGTGGCGCCGCTGTTCGCGCAACTCTCGCAAAGGTTTGAGCAGTGCGTGTATGGACTGAACCTGGTGAAGAACGCGCTGGAGGTGATGCAGCATCCGCTGGTGCGCGGGAGCAACGACCTCATTATGTAGGAGAAGTCAGAGGTCAAAAGTCAAATTGAAGAAGTGAGACCTTTTGCCGTTCTGACGGACGTGACAAAGATAGCGACGAGTTCTTTGGCCTCCTGAACTATCTCTCGCAACTTTGCCTCGGGAAAGATTCCAGCATCCCGCATCAGCTCGAGCCAGGAAACTGTTTCGTCGGCTTCCTCCAGCACAATGCCGAGTTTCGCGACGAATTCCGCACGGGAACGGGCCCGGCAGGCGGCGCGGTAGTTAGCCCCAATCGAAGTACCCGAGCGAAGGAGTTGCTTACCTAGTAATCGAGCGTCATCGGTCTTGGGCAGCGACCGAAATAGTTTGACAATGCGTAGTGCAAACTTTCGTGTCCGCTCCTGCAGTTCCTCAAACTGTTCCACTCTTGAGATGTACCGCCTGCCCGCTCAATTGGCAATGACTCTTCTCACACTCAGATTGTTCGATTTTACTTCTTCAATTCGACTTCTGACTTTTGACTTTTCACCATCCGCCTGCCGGCAATCTCAAATTTTCCTTCCAGCACAATCTTGATCGCCTCTGTGTATGCGATGTGTTCCTGCTCAAGAATGCGCGCCGCCAGCGTGTGCTCGTCATCGGAGTCCAGCACGGGTACGGTTTTTTGCACGATGATGGCGCCGTGATCGAGTTCCTCATCCACCAGGTGCACCGTGCAGCCTGACACTCTCACGCCATAGGCGAAGGCCTGCTGCTGCGCTTCCAAGCCGGGAAACGCGGGCAGCAGCGACGGATGGATGTTGAGGATCTTCCCCGGAAACTGCCGCACGAACCAGGGCGAGAGCAGGCGCATGTAACCCGCGAGGCAGATGAGATCGACTTTGTTGTCCAGGAGCGCGGCCACAACTTCGCGGTCGTGGTCCTCGCGCCGTTTGCCCTTCGACGAAATAACGAGCGCGTTGAGGCCTCGCTGGCGGGCGGTTTCAAGACCGGGAGCATCGGCGCGGTTCGAAATCACCACCGCAATGCGGGCATTGGGTATCCTGCCCGCCGCAATGCTGTCGGCGATGGCCACAAAATTGGAGCCGCGTCCGGAAAGGAGAATGCCGAGGTTTTTCATAGGACAACATTATTCACCAGGAAGGCACAGAGCCACGGAGAAAATCGCAAGCGAGGGGAAAACGTGAAGCCAAGAGCTAAGAGCCCGATCCTAGCTGAACACCACTTTGCGATCGCCCTTGACGATGCGGCCGACGCTGTAAAATTTTTCTCCAGCGCGCTCCAGCAGCGTCTGCACTTTCTTGAATTTCTTGGCGGGGACGACGATGAGCATTCCGAGTCCCATATTAAAAGTGCGGAGCATTTCTTCCTCAGGGACGTTGCCGAGTTTCTGCAAATGTTCAAAGATGGGCAAAACCGGCCAGGTGCCGAGTTCGATCACGGCCGACGTGCCTTTGGGCAGCACTCGGGGCAGGTTTTCGGTGATGCCACCGCCGGTAATATGTGCCAGCGCCGCGACACAATCGCCCGCGATCATTTTGCGAATGACCGACCAGTAGCTGCGATGGGTCCGCATGAGTTCGTTGCCGACTTTGTTTTTGATCTCGCTGACAAAAGTTTCGGGGGAATAGCCGGCGATTTCAAAGAGTAGTTTGCGAGCCAGCGAGTATCCGTTGGTGTGCAGGCCGTTGGAGGGCAGGCCGAGAACGCAATCCCCCACCTGCACGCCTTTGCCGCTGATGATGCGGTCGCGTTCCACCACTCCGACAATGAATCCGGCAAGATCGTACTCACCTTCGGGATAAAACCCCGGCATTTCAGCGGTCTCGCCGCCAATCAGGGCGCAGCCGTTATGCTTGCAGGCATCGGCGAGGCCGCCCACAATTTTTTCCGCGACTTCCGGCTCCAGCTTGCCCGTGGCCAGGTAGTCCATAAAAAACAGCGGCGCCGCACCCTGCACCGCGATGTCGTTCACGCAGTGATTCACCAGGTCGGCGCCGACGGTGTGGTGCACTTTCACTTCGAAGGCCACTTTTAATTTGGTGCCCACGCCATCCACGCTCGAAACCAGCACCGGATCGACATACTTCTTATCGACCGCGAACAGCCCGCCGAATCCGCCAATCTCGCTCAGCACTCCCTTGGTAAAGGTCTTGTGCGCCAGATACTTGATGCGCTGCTTGGTGCGGTTGCCACGATCGATGCTGACACCGGCATCGGCGTAGGTGATGGAGTCGTTCTGGGCGTTGGGGTTCTGGGCCACGTTTTCAGTCCGTCATTGCCAGGGTGGAGAAATCTGGTGCACCGCCAAGCCGGGGGAAGCGTTTCAGACGCAACAAATTTTAGCACGTCTGGAGTCGCCTCCGGCTTTTCCAATGGTGCTTCCGCCGAACGGCTTCATGCCGGCAGCACCGTATCGTCTGGAAGCCAATGCCGACGCGCTGCTTGATCGCACACATCGTCATAGTGGATGCCATGTCCACCGGCTGCTCACGGGCCGCGACCGCCGAAGTCACTCTTCGGAGAATACATCCGCCGTTAACTACTCGTTTCGCGGCGGCGCGTGTGTTCTAATGCTGAACATTTAGCGTTGAGCCATGCGCGCCGCTGCCATCTTCGGGTTGGGAACTTCACCGGCTGACTTGAAGCCGTTTCAGGCGGGCTCTCCAACCGAGTGGCTGCCGGGACTGCCCGCCTCTTCGAGCGAGGCCGACGTCATCGTCATCTTTGGCGGGGATGGCACTATTCATCGGCACCTCCCAGCGCTGGTACGGCTCCACCTTCCCGTGCTGATCGTTCCCGCAGGCAGTGGAAACGATTTTGCCCGCGCGCTAGGACTGCGCTCGATGCGAGATTCCTTGCGCCTCTGGCGTGACTTCGAATCGGGAAAAATCCGGGCGCAGGCAATCGATCTCGGGGTCATCGTCTCATCCGCTGCGCCGACGCGCACACACTATTTCTGCTGCGTCGCCGGGTGCGGTCTGGATTCTGCCGCCACTCGGCGCGCCAATCAGATGCCGCGCTGGCTGCGGGGACACGGCGGCTATGCGCTGGCGCTGTTGCCGCTGCTGCTCAAGCTGCGGACTTTTTCCATGCGGCTGACGCAGGTCAATGGTAATGACCAGACCGAAGGCGAAAAGCTCACCTTGCTCGCCGCATTCGCCAACACGCAGTTTTATGGCGACGGCATGCGCATCGCGCCGGAAGCGGATTTCGCCGATGGCAAGCTCGACATCTGCCGCATCAACACGCTGAATCCCTTCAAGCTGTTTTGCATGTTTCCGACGGTGTACTTCGGACGCCATCTCCTGCTGCCGGAAGTTGAGTACTCGCGGGCGGAGCGAGTTCGGGTGCAGACCGAAACACCGCTGGAGATTTACGCCGATGGAGAGTCCGTGTGCGAGACGCCTGCCGAGATTTCAGTTGCCGCGGGCGCGCTGCGCGTGATTTGTTCGCCGCGCTAGTCTGGTGAGGGTCGAGGGACGGGCGTCTCGCCCGTCCAGCCGGGCGGGGACGCCCGGCTCTCCGCTAACGAACTCGCCCGTAGCGCGCATCGAGCGCAATGTTTAGTTCGAGGACGTGAACGCGAGGCTCGCCCAGGAATCCCCATTGCCGGTTCTCGGAGTTTTCGAGAACCAAGCGCGCGACATCAGCTTCCGGAATCTTGCGTTCCGAAGCCACTCGCCGAATCTGGAACTCCGCTGCCGCTGGCGAAATATCCGGGTCGAGCCCTGAAGCCGACGTCGTCACCAGATCGACCGGGATGGGAACGCCGGGATTCTCGGCTTGCAGCTTGGCAGCGTCTCCATTGACGCGAGTAATCAACTGCGCGTTGGTCGGGCCCAGGTTCGAGCCGCCGGAGGCGCTGGCGTCGTAGCCTGCGGCGCCCGCGGCGGATGGCCGCGTATGAAAGTAGCCCGGGCCCGAAAATGGCTGCCCGATCAGGCGCGAGCCAATCACCACTCCATCCTTCCCGTGGATTAGCTCGCCATTGGCCTGTTTGGGGAAGATCAGTTGCGCTAGCCCGGTAACCACGAGGGGATACAGAATTCCCAACAGGATTGTGGTCGCGATCGTCATGAGTACAGCGGTGATCAGATTTTTTTTCATCTCTATATCTTCCCTAAATCAGCTTGATGCCGGTGATGAACATGTCAATCAGCTTGATGCCGATGAACGGGACCACCAGTCCACCAAATCCATAAACCAGGAGGTTCTGCCGCAGCAAAGATTCGGCGCTCATCGCCTTGTACTTAACCCCTCGCAGCGCCAGCGGAATCAGGGCAACGATGATGAGCGCGTTAAAAATAACGGCGGAAAGCACTGCCGAGTTCGGCGACTGCAGGTGCATGACGTTCAGCGCATTCAGCACGGGAAATGTTCCGGCAAACATGGCGGGAATGATGGCGAAATACTTGGCCACGTCGTTCGCAATGGAGAACGTGGTGAGGGCTCCGCGCGTCATCAGCAACTGTTTGCCGATCGCCACCACTTCGATGAGCTTGGTGGGATTCGAATCCAGGTCCACCATGTTGCCGGCCTCTTTCGCGGCTTGCGTGCCGGTGTTCATGGCCACGCCCACATCGGCCTGGGCGAGCGCAGGAGCATCGTTGGTGCCGTCGCCGGTCATGGCCACCAGTTTTCCGTCGGCCTGCTCGCGGCGAATCAGGTCCATCTTGTCTTTCGGAGTCGCCTCCGCCAGAAAATCGTCCACGCCCGCCTCGCGCGCGATCGCCGCCGCCGTCAAAGGATTATCGCCGGTGATCATGACGGTCTTGATCCCCATGGCGCGCAGTTGGTTGAAGCGCTCGCGCATGCCGCCTTTGACGATGTCCTTCAGGTGGATCGCGCCTAGCGCCCGCTGGTTCTCCGCGACCACAAGCGGAGTTCCTCCCGAGCGCGAGATCTGATCGACGCTCGCCTGAATCTCGCGCGGCAGCGAGGTGCCGAACTTTTGCAGGTATTTGGTGATGGCATCGACCGCGCCTTTGCGAATTTCGCGGCCATCGAGGTTAACGCCCGACATGCGGGTTTGCGCGGTGAAGGGGACAAACACAGCTTCGCGCGAAGCCAGTTCGCGTCCGCGCAGGCCGTATTTCTCTTTCGCCAGCACGACAATCGAGCGGCCTTCGGGGGTTTCGTCGGCGAGCGAAGAGAGTTGCGCGGCATCGGCCATCTCAGCCGTGGTAATGCCGGGCGCGGGGATGAACTCCGCTGCTTGGCGATT
>PLIC01000241.1 GCA_003139995.1 Candidatus Acidiflorens stordalenmirensis
AACAACGCTCTCTTGTCGGCCATGCACCCCGATGGTCCTCCCGATCCCGCCCGTGAACCGGAGCGATTCGGTTTCTGGGTAGAGAACGCCTGCCTGGCATTCGGAGTGAACCAGGGCCAAAGGGTGACGTATTGGCGGGAAGAACCGTTAGAGATCGACGCTGTTTTTGAGGGAAGCTGGGGTGAATGGGCGATTGAAGTCAAAACTGGCCGGTTCGATGCTCAGTCCCTCAAGGGGCTGCTGGAATTCTGTCGCCGAAACCCAAAGTTCACTCCGCTGGTGATCTCGGCACCTGGTGACGAAGAGATCGCCCGTCGTCATGGCATCCGTAGCGTCAGTTGGGAGGATTTCCTAGTGTCTGGCCCGCCGCCACGTTAAGGGCAGGTTGCGGATGAAGAAGAGGTAGAACCTGGCCAGGGCGGCACCAAACGAGTGGCGGTTTCTTCGAGATGGGGTCGGCTCTTTGCAACGACGAAGAGTGAAGTGTCGGTTCCACTCCGAGCGCCGTTCGGCTTCGCTCCGGCATCGGCGTTCACCCTCGCCGGAATGCCCGGGTGTACAGAGCTACAGCATGACAGTGGCGGCCCCTAAAGTGGCGGGCGGGCGCCCGCTCATCGAAGCCACCGGAGCGCGTCTGCTCTACTTGCCGCCCTACTCCCCCGACTTCAATCCGATGGAACAAGCCTGGTCGAAGATCAAGCAGCTTCTCCGTTCGGCCAAGGCCCGAACCGTCGAAGCCCTGGAACAGGCCATCGCGGAGGCCCTGGCCGCCATCACTCCGGAGAATGCCTCCGCTTGGCTCTTCCATTGCAGCTACGGTCTACAATAACTATGAAAATAGTCTAGCCTACTGGTTCGTCGCTCTTTCGCCGAATACCAGTTGATCTCCGCCGCGCGTGTCCTTCGACCTGTCCGGCAATCTTTCCGGGTGTCCGCCCTGACGCCCTGGCGTCCGGTATTTTTTTTCGACCCGAAAAATCAACCACGCTCTCCAGTTTCCAAACGGCTTCTGCCATCCCGCCAGCATTCCAACTTGCCTCAGCTTCCTTGGCTGCCACAACTGGCGTCAAATCAGCGGCGTACCCGGTGGGCAGATGGCGATTTACGGAATCGCTGATGGCTCGATACGAGCAATTGACTATTGCCCCCCCGCAGCGCCTAAGATGCCGCCGTCCTGTTCTACCCAGGAACCGGAGTTGCGTAGACTTTGTTGGTGCGATCGGGAGGCGTTTTCACTCTGGTCACCTGATTCGCTGCAGTCGAGGGTTGGACATAAAATTGCGCCCCTGATTTGGGAACGGCCTATACTATCGGGCGACAAGGATTCCTTCCATGAAGCAAGCAGCGCTTGCAGTTCTCGCTGTGTCTGTGCTTTTTTCTTTCTGGTCAATTGGGGCAGCAGGTCAGGAATTAGCATCTTTGACGGGCGTGGTCACGGACCCCACGGGAGCTGTGATCCTTGACGCCAACGTGCAACTGGTGGATTCGAAAACCAACGCCACCTACAAAACCAAAACCAACTCGGTCGGCGCGTACACCTTTGTCAAGCTGCTGCCTGGCCCGGGATACCAGCTTACTGTGACCAGTGAGGGTTTTGAGGCGCTCAAAATTTCCGACATCTACATTGCGGTCGGGGCCACGCATACAACGAATGCGCAACTGCAGGTGGGCAAGGTCAGCGAAAAAGTACAAGTCTCAGCCGCGGATGAGTCAGTCAGTCTGAATACTACGGACACTGTGATTGGTAATGATATTGATATGCGCGGGGTACACGAATTGCCGATCGAGGCGCGCGAGTCGCCCTTGGCTCTCCTCGACCAGCAACCGGGTGTGGTGGACACCAACGTTACTAATGACCCGAATAGCAGTCGTGAGGGAGCCGTGACTGGGGCACGAGGCGACCAGAACAACGTCACACTGGACGGCTTGGATGTAAATGACTTCTCTACGGGCCAGGCTTTCTTCACGGTGGGAGACGCTCCGGTTGATTCCATCCAGGAGTTTCGCGCCGAGACGGCCAATCCTTTGGCGGCCAGTGGGCGTGGCAGTGGGGCACAGATTCAACTTGTGACCAAGAGTGGCACCAACAAGTGGCACGGTTCGGCATTTGAATATCTGCGAAACACAGTTACCGAGGCCAATACCTTTTTTAACGACCGGGACGATATCCCCAAACCCAAACTCAACCGCAACTCGTTCGGCGCGAACCTGGGTGGCCCAATCAAGAAAGACAAGCTGTTCTTCTTTTTCAATTACCAGGGAAGAAGGGATGCGCGCGCAGATTCCGTGATCACGATCGTTCCGCTGGACCGCTTCCGCAACGGAAATGTCAGTTACATCAACAGCAACGCGGGTTGCTCAAATCTGAGCCGCATTAACACCCAGCCAAGCTGCATCTCGCTCCTTAGTACAGCGCAGATTCGGGCCCAGGGACTGGATCCGGGCCAGGACCCGAACACGGGTCTGCCCGGCCCCGATTCGTCCCTCTTGAGCTTCATCAGCAGCCGTTATCCTCATGCCAATGATCTGACGGTGGGCGACGGGGTCAACACCGGCGGGTTTCGCTTCAATGCCCCGGTCGGGAGAAGCATTAACGACTACGTGACCCGCATTGATTACAACCTGACCGACAAGATGAAGCTATTCGGCCGCGTCAGCATTCTCCGCGACAACGGTGGCGACGACCAGAATTTCCTGGCGCCTATTCAGTTCCCGGGAGACCCGCTCACCCGTGAGGTCGTGGATACCAGTTACGCTTACGTGGTTGGGCACACTTGGGCCATTAGCAACAGTAAGGTAAACCAGTTCTTCTACGGCGAAACACGCTCACAGCTGAACTTTCCTTTGCTCTTCAATCCTGCCGGGACGAACGCCTTCACTTTCGGGTCACTGAGCGGTCCCTTTCTCGGCCAGCAAGTCCCCCCCAACGCCGGACTATCCCCGTTCCCATCTTTCGCGACGACTTCACCTACGTTCGCGGCAGGCACAACATTCAAGTGGGCGGCACTTTCAAGCCCATCCGCACGCGGTCCACGCAGATTTCTGATTTCAACTTTGCCACCGTGGGCCTGGGACAAAATCTGACGAGCCTGCTGGCCAGTAACCAACCTTCCGACATCCTTCAGGATCCGGTGGCCTTAAACCTGTGGAATAGCGACTTCACCTTGGCCTTGGGAAGGTTCGCCAGTGTCGACACGAGCTTCAACTATGACCACAATCTGCAACCGCTGCCCCTGGGCACGGGCCACACCCGCGATTACCGGTATTACGAGACGGAAATCTACCTGCAAGACAGTTGGCGCATGCGCACTGATGTGGCGATCACGTATGGCCTGCGCTGGCAATACTATTCCGTGCCCTACGAAACCAACGGCCTGGAGGCCATTCCCAGCCAGGACTTTAACCAGTTCCTGAATCCCCGCTTGCAGGCTGGCACCCAAGGCAGCACGGGCCCGTTCCCGTTTGTGACCTATGACCTAGGGGGCAAGGCGAACCACGCGCCCGGACTCTACCACCCGGACTGGAAGGATTTTGCCCCTCGTCTCAGTTTTGCCTACAACCCTGGCGCGACAAGTGGCTTTCTGGGGCGCCTGCTGGGCAACCGGGAAACCGTGATTCGCGCTGGCGCGGGGGTGGTTTTTGACCATCCCGTGGCCAACGCCCTCAATTACATTCAGGACCAGGCTTCCTATTTGTTCTTCCAGACGGTCGACACTCCAACCTCGGGTAACCTGGCAACCGATCCGCGGTTTACTAGTCTGCAAAATGTGCCGCCCAACACCGCGCCCGCCGTCACCCGCCCGGCCACGCCCTTTGTGGCTTCCGGGGTTCCCTACGGCTCGGCTGTAGGAGCAGGCAACTACGCGATTGATCCTAACCTCAAGACGCCGTATTCGCTTACTTTCACCTTGGGCATCCAGCGCGAGCTGCCCGCCAATTTTCTCTTTGAAGCAAATTATTTCGCCCGCCTGGGCCGCCGCCTCTTGGCCCAGGCCGATGCCGGGCAGGTGGTGGACTTCAAGGACCCGGCCCATCCTACGCAGTTCCTCGCCTCTTCGTTCGCCTCGCTATCCAAACAGCTAAGGGCCGGCGTGATGACCGTGACCCCGTTACAATTCTTCGAAGACGAAATGGGCGCAGCGGCCCAGGCCAACTATGGAACCAACTGCGGCGGCGTCTCACTCCTGTTCGGCTTTTCTTCACCTGAGCCGAACTGTACGCAGTTTCTCGCCGATGCTCTCGCTACGTTGGTGTTCCGCGGCGATCTGGGAGATGCGCTACAGCAGTTGAATGGCGTTGGTCTTATTCCGCAGGGCGTTGGCTTTAATCCCCAATTCATTACCAACGACTACATCACCAACAAGTCCTTCTCCAGCTATAATGGATTGCTGACCACGCTGCACAAGCGGCTGTCTCACAATCTGCAATTCGACGTTAACTATACCTACGCCCATTCCATCGACAACATCTCGGCGCCGGCCAACAACCTCTTCGGCCAAACTGACAATTACGCGGGCGGACTGATCTGCGACGTCACCAACCTCCGCGTTTGCCGCGGCAATTCGGACTTCGACATCACTCACAATATCGGGGCCACCGGAATCTACCAGCTGCCCTTGGGACGCGGCCAAAGATTTGCCAGCAAGGTTCCCGGCTGGGCCAATCAACTGATTGGCAGCTGGCAGATTGCCGCCATCGAAAGTTGGCACACCGGTTTCGCCTTCCAAACCGTGGCCAACGCATTTCCGTTGAGCTTCGTCAACAATGTTCCCGCGATTTTCGATGGCGACAAAGCGGCCGTCGCCACCCAGATCCACACCGATCCGGCCTCGGGCGCGGTGCAGTTATTCGCTGAACAGGCCAAAGCTCTTTCCGCCTACAGCGGCCCGCTCGGGCTGCAAGCCGGTTCCCGCAACAATCTGCGCGGCCCGCGCTACTCCAATCTGGACCTGGGGGTGGCCAAGCATTTCCCGGTTCGAGAGAACATGGCAGTTGAGTTCCGGGCCGACGCGTACAACCTGTTCAATCATGTGAACTTCGACCTGCCGGGCGCGGTGGGGAACGTGGGCACGGCCGACATTACCAATCCCACCCAGTTTGGCGTCATCACCATTGCCGCACCCTCGCGGCAGATGCAGTTTGCCCTGCGGTTTGATTTCTAGAATTGCAATTTGCGGTGATGCTCTGGGTCGCAGTATGTCCAGATTTGCTCCCGTCAGAAAGTCCGCACAGATGATCTCCGGGCAACAGCCTCTGCTGTTGTCGCTTCCCAGCATGAGCGCCGCCGTCTCCAGCGCCTGTTCGATGACCGGAATCTGGCTGTTGCACAGCTTGAAGTAGATGATCTCCAAGGTTCAGTCTCCCGCCCGGTCAGCTCCTTCTCCACTTCCCGCCTAAGAACGAACGGCGGATCACAGTAAGCCGCACTGATCGCTAGAAACCAAGCATCCCGCAGGGTGGATGATTGCAGGTTTTCCAGTAGAGCGGCATGTCAGGGCATTTTGCACCGTCCGCACCGTTCGTAAAGCTGTGCAGCACAGTTTCCTTTCCGTCGCTCCGGTTGTTTTGTGACAGGAGTGGCGCGGCCTTATCGCAGGGGTGTTTGTTCACCTAGGGCTCGCGCATGCTCGCGTGCGTCCTGCTCCAGGTTAAAACGGCCTTGGGCCGCATAGAACTTGGCCAGCGTCGTCCAAAGTTCCGGATTTGAAGGAGTGAGACTCAGTGCCTGCTGCTGAAACCTTACTGCGCGATTCAGGTCTCCCAGACTCGCCCAAATGTGTGCGCGACCCTCCGCGACTCGTGTTTCAATTTCGATTCTCACGTCAGGAGGCTCGTAGTCGGACTTCGCCTCCGCGACGTCGAATGCTTCCAGTGCATGCTGGGGTTGATTCATGTTCAGATACAGTACTCCAAGAGAGGAATAGTACTCGCTAGGACGGACCGAAATCTCGGCCGCTTGCTTCATTGCCTGAACGGCTTCCGCGTAGCGATGCTGCGAGTTGTACAGAAGGCTCAGGGAGTACCAGTTGGCATCGCTTGGATCGAGACGAGCCGATATCAGGTATTCGCGTTCCGCATCCTGTATCCGCCCATTTGTCTGGTACAGCTGCGCACGGGTGCGATGCAGATAAGGCTCTTCCGGGAACATCTGCAGCGCTCGATCTAACGCGACTTCTGCTTCAGAGTTCCGTGACAGTCTGTAGAGAATTGAGCCCGCATTGGCGTAAAAATTGAATAACTCAGCGCGTCCCCGACGCGAGCTATCTGCCAGCAGAGTCGCGGGAGGCTCGAAGGGTATTTTGGCGCAATCGATCTGCAGACGTTTAATCACGTCTGCATTTTCGGGACGGTTACGTACGAAGATCGCCCCCTCTTCGTCGAGATAAACGGGCTTCCACGCCTGGCTGTTGCAGAACTGTGCCAGGTGGGCGCTGCCTAGTCCCCAATAGCGGGCGAGGGAAAATATAAGCGTGTTGATTCCACGCTGGTCAGCTGCTTGTTGCCACCCCAGTGAGTCGGGAGCTTGCTTCATCAGCTTTCTCTGCTCGAACATAAGTTCCCCAAAGGGAATAGCCCGGCCGTCGATGTAGTCGGGGTACCGCGGCCCTAGACGGAAAGCCAAATATCCACCCATGTTGTATTCGTGGAAAATGTTCGCGGGAAGCCCCTCGCGCAAAACGAACTCCGCGGCCCGTTCGGGGTACCACGATGAAAGGCCTGTCCCGAAGAGAGTGGCTTGTGCGGCAGAGATATAGGCATGTTCGGAAACCAAGTCATAACAGCGAATCGCTACCAGTAGCAGACTGATTCCTATCAGCACGATCGTCACCGCGGCCGTATACGAGTTCTGTGCTGATTTACCGTCGTCCGACCTGGTTCGATCTTTCTCTGGCGTCCTTCGGATCAAGCAACCCGCAAAAATGGGTGCGGCCACAACGATCATCACAATCGCGAACAATGCCTGGAAACGAAGATTCCGTGTCGAGAGGTAAGCGGATCCGAGGAGGAGAACGGTTGAGGCCAGCTCTTTTCGCCGGACGGCGACAAGGGCGGCCACGGCCGCGGCGGCGAGCAGCCATAAGTAGCTGCTGTCGGGATTGCGCCAAGCGAAGGCTTGCGACAACGTGCCGGCAGACAGCGGTGTGTGTCTCCATTCGGCGATAACGTTCTCATGAATCTTGAGCTCGTGCTCTTGCCGGACGACGGCCGTGTAGATTCGCGGTCCCCAAGGGTTGCAGAGCGTCAATAGCACCGCAGCCAAGAGCCAGGGGGCAGCACGACGCAGACGCACGCGGGCGGTCGCCTGCCTTTCGGCGAAAGGGAATTCCGAGAGTTCGAAAGCGACGTAGCCTGCCAGTAAGGCAAGACCAGCCACAAACCCCAAGTGCGTATTCACCCAAACCAGCAGAATTATCGGAACCATCCAAAGGGGCGCGTATCGCCCGCGGAAATGCCGCCATAGTAGGACCAGGAGGGCTGCGAACAACACGGTCGTAAACAGATCGGCACGAGGAGCCGTGCGAGACGCTATTCGCGGGATTGCCAGGATGGCAAGTAGGGAGACAGCTATGCCATCTTCTCCTCCCACATATGCAATTCCGACTGTTCCCACACAGGCGGCGGCGTTCAGCCATGACAAAGCAGCAAAACCAACCAGAGAATAGAGAGCGTAGAGGAAGAGTTCAGAAAAAGGCGGATAGATCCATTCATGACCGCGAGCTGTATAGGATAGAACATCACTCGATGGGATCTGATGATGATCGAGAATATATCTTGCGCTTGCCAGTTGCCAGCCGGTATCAGCATCCGTAACCGTGCGCAGACCAGCTAGCGCAGCATAGAGCAAGACCACACCCATGAGGACCCAAACCCCGTAGCGTCGGTCAAGTGGGTTCGATTTACCGCTTTGCGAATGTCGTCTGTGCTCCTTGGTCACGTTTGGATGATATATCCGATCCAGAGAGTCGGTCGAACTGCGCAGCAGCACAAACAGCGGGATGGCTTGTCAGCTTCTCGCCAATAGCAAGGAAGACGCCCTGCGCTGGGAAGTATTTCGAAGCATAGACGGGGTGCACAAGCACATGAAACGTATCAAAGAATTCCTGCAGCGGAGGCGAGGGATTTGCGAAATGGCCGTGCGCGAAAGTGTCGCCCATCAGTGTATAACTAAACTCGTCGGTGATGCGTGGCACCGGCTCGCGGAGAACGGCGGCCACAAGCAAGCAGCCCATAACTGTGCCAATGGTTAAAGACAGAATCGCGCCACGTGGATTGATATCGCCCAGCTTGCCGACCCAAAACGTGAACGACCTCAGCGCCGTCGACGCGAGAGCGATGGCTAATAACAGAAGCAGCAGGTCTAAGAGTTCGACCATATGACAGAAGTATGGAGAGCTGCTCCTCCTTCAGACCACTCCTCACCACCCAGCGTGCGCAAAACAGGCGAGAAACCGAGTGCGGCCCAGTATCCGGCTGCTTGGCCACTCCGATGAAAGAATGACCATTGTGAGCCGGGGCACAATGTTTGCCGATCCGTCGGGATGTTGATCTTGGTTACGTGATCACTCGATCATTAGAAACATATAGAGACCATTCCGTGTGCTCACAAATATCTAAGCGGCAGTGCTCTTGTTAATTGTCAGTTTGTTGATCCCATCGAGCGCATGAAGTCCAAGGTTACGTCCGACCCAGCTAGGCATCCACGTTTTTCCACCATCCATCGAGCGAAGTACACCTCCGTTTTTCCGTCACAACAAAATTCTTGTCCGTCGGATCAACGAGGATCTGGTCAAGTGCATACCTGGGCAGATCTGAAGAGGAGAATACGGGATGCTCTCCGCGAAGTCGATAAAAACGTAGGGCGTCATCCGGCCGGGCGATACCGGCACGCAACTGGCAGTTTGCCACTCCAGAAAGCCAAGCGGGAACGTGGGACTCCTGTTCCCGCGGGCGATTCACAGCGGGGGCAGCTCTATGACACCCGCAAGCCATCGCTCGACGCGTCATGAACACGCAAGCGAAGCCACAGCAGACGCGGGGGGAGGGGCCGCATATTCGAGCCCAAATCGGGGAAGCGGAAGCGCATGCCCGGGAACTACCGAGGTGGGCTGTCCTTACGAATCGGGGGAACCTGAAATCGCGGGAAGTTCCATGCCATTGGACGAAACTGGCCACGGCTACCAGCTCGATCGAGACATGCTGCGACCGATCTGACGCCACGGATGGTGTGCGCGGCAAACAACGAAAGTTACAAATGCTAGCACAGGCCGCCCGATGCCGAGAACTCCTTACTTCTTGTGGAAAATTCATCCGGAGTTTTACGCCTTCCTTTTATCGAAAGGCCGCAAACGTTTGCACATTGCGGCTTTTGGCGTGTGATAGTAGTTGACTATTGGCTCCTGGAGTGCGTAGCATAATCCCGTTCCGCTCAGGAACTGGAGTCCTGTGAATGCCGCCAGGCTACCTAGTTCGATCCCCAGGTTTTCCTTTAGAGCCTTACGCGGAAAATTCCCCAGGAGAGAATCCCTTATGAATGCAAATCTTCTCACCCTGACAAAAGAAACGAGAGAGTTTCCTATGAAAAGACTTCTGATGCCAGCTACTGCGCTGTCCATGAAGAAAGTGGCCTTTGCCATCCTCGGCTGCGCCCTGCTCATGTTTATCGGCGCCCCACTCTGGGCGCAGACAATTTCAGATTACGGTGTATGTAATTCCGCACTGGAGAGCAACCAAGAGCCGCCCGACCTTGGCACCGCAACCGGTTGTGGCGCACTAATCACCGTAACTTCGGTTGATGGGAGCGGGAAAGCGACCGCCTTCACCGTACAAATCCCAAACAACAACAGTCCCGCTAACGGGAACCCCTATGACGGCGCCGAAGCCACACTCATTGGAATTATAAACAATTCCAACGGGGCGTTGCGTTCCATCACTCTCAGCTCGACCGACATCACGTCCGGCGGGATCTTTGCTTTCGACGGCGACGGGCCCTGCAACTACCTTTACGCCACATTCAGTGACACGGGCGATTGCTACGGTGCCGGGGGGTACCCTTATCCCGACCCCGGCGATTATCAGGGACCGAGCAACACATTTAGCAATATCAACGCAGTTTCTTGCACCACAACAGACTCTGGACTTTGCTACACCAGCGGAACGGTCAATTTCAACAACGCCTACGACGAGAACGGGGACCTCGGGATTCCTCCGGCTACTTTTTGCGACCAACCCTGTAACAGCACCTGGTTCGCTTTGGAAGGCACGCCCCAGTCGCTCGCCGGTTATGTGGGGCCTATAACGCCTGTTGGGGTGGGGACATCTGACCTCACACCCCCCGGAACGCCGCCGATCACCGCGGTGCAAGTCACCTTTCCTACGGGTACGAGTTTTGGCACCGTTGCGTCTATGAATGTGGTCGAGACGCCGGAAGACCCCGCTACGTTCAATGGCAGCAGATTTCCGCCTGCTTGCAATCCCTCAACTACTTCAGGTGGTCGCTGTAATGGTACGGCGAACACTTTTTCCGGCGGCTCACAAGTCCCCCCCACACCATATGCCAGCGTGCAGTGCGTTCCCATCAACGGCAAATGCGTCGATTTGTTGTATCAGTGTTTTAACAGTAACGGCACCAAGATCGATTGCATTAGCATCGTGCCGCCTCAAGGGACGCTTATCAACCTAACCAACCAGTTCGCTTCGGCACAATTCAAAAACCTGGCCATGCTGATTGCCACCGACAATCAGAACGACTGGGCCAACATCACCACGTTCGTCAAGCCTGGTGATATTTGCACGAAACCTCCGTGCGGTAGCGGCGGAGGCACAAAAGGCCTCAACACTGAGGTTGTGCTCGCCGACCTGACGTTGCCCTGCCAAGTCTTAAACTATACGCTCAGCCCGACGCACGGCAGCCCAGGCACGACCATTAATCTGACCGGAAGCCTCAAGGGCTGCTCTTCTCAACTGGCTAAGTATGGTGAGAAGACGCTTTTCGGCGCCCTGTTTGCGACCGCTACGTTCACATTCTATGGGCCTTTGCAGCCGCCTAACTGTACTTACCAGACAATAACGTCTCCCGCGTTTCCACTCCTTGTGCCGTTCGGTTCGACGTTACCCTTTAAGCTCCCGGTGACGATTCCGAAGAACGCCTGCCCTGGAACCTCTGAGGTCACCAGCTCGATAATTTCGGGGACGGTCACGTACGTTGGCTCCGCAACACTTACGGTTCCCTGACGGTTGTATTTCCCAAGAACCGAGCCGGGCCAAGGGCCCGGCTCTCTTTTTGTCTTGCGTTTCCTACCTTGCGGTTTTTGGGGCGGGTTGACCAACCGGGAACTCTCACTGCAGTTGGTACAGTAAATGGGGGCACATCAGAGCAGCGCTTTAGCGCCACGTCAAGTGTGGTGCTATGATTACGCGCTCGGCGTCTGAGGTGGAGAGAGCGCATTTTTTTCGCAGCCTACTTAGCAGCGCCAATCAAGTCCGCGAAGAGTGCGGGCCTTAGCCCCTGGAGGGGCTGTCGGTCCAGGCCGCGCTAGGCCATTGACCTTCACTGAGCTCAAGGCCAGCTGACAGCGCGAGACACTACCTCTTTGCCGCCCCGGCCCAGCGGGTCGCTTCGCTGTAGATGGTATGCAGGTCGGAGCGCCCCAGCACACGGTCTGCGCCGGGATCCTTCTTGATCTCATCGAGCAGGCGGACCGCTTCGCGATACTGGCCAGTCGCATCCGATTCATTGCCGGAGAGGCGGAGTGCGGTTCCCAGCAGGTAGTGGATCTTGGCGCTTTCAAGTCGCAGGCTCAGTTTCTCGCTCTTCGCCAAACTCTGCTCCAGTTGTGGGCGAGCCCGCGAATAATCCTTGTTATTGATCATCGCTTGCGCCAGATAGACCGAGCATTCGACGGAGAGTTGCCGCTGGCTGAGGGCATCCGCTTGCTGCGCCAGGTGGCCAAATTCAGCGGTCACGGCCGCCGAGTTGCCCTCGGCGAGCGCTGCCTTCGCAAGGTTAATCTTCGCGATGAGGCTGGCGCCCGCTTGGCCGTGCGCGGCGGCCCGCGAGGCCTGCTGGTACATCTCTTTCGCTCCCTTCACGTCGCCGCCGTAGAACAGCACGTCGCCCTTTGTGTTCAGGATGGTGGCCTTCAATGAGTCGTTCTTCAGCTCGCGCGTCAGTGCCTGCGCTTCGTCCAGAGGCTTGTCGGCTTCCGAACCCCTGCCCGCCTCCGCCAGAGATTCGGCGAAATCCGCCAGGGACTGTGCCATCTCCAGGCTGCGGTCACCCGCGTCGCGAAGTGGTTGCAGGGCGTCCTGCATGGCCGTGACCGCCGCGCCGTACCGGCCCTGGCGCGCGAATATGAAAGCCAGGCTGTGGGACTGCGCGCCTGCGCCGCTTTTGTCGCCCGCGTTCCGATAGAGGTCAAGGGCCCGCATCAGGTCAGACATCGCCTCCTCGTCCTGCCCCGTGTTGGCGTAAGCGATCCCCAGATTGTGCAGCGTTTCTGCGATAGCAGTGGGGATATTCAGCTTCTGCCGCAATTGCAGGGCTTGCTGCAAATAGGTGAGCGCGTCTTCGTTATCGCCTCTAGCCAGGTAAAGGATTCCGATGTTGTTTAGGCAGAGGGCCTGGTTGTTTTCATCGCCGGAATCGCGCTGGATCTGCAGCGAGTCCTTGTACATCTTGAGGGCTTGTTCGTGCTTGCCCCGGTCCAGGTAGAGATTGCCCAGATCGATCAGGGTATCTCCAACCTCCTTCTTGGCCCCGATGTCCCGGCGTATTTGGAGCGCCCGATTGTAACTGGCTAAGGCTGAGTCGGACTTGCCCATCAGGACTTGCATCTGGGCCATTTCATTCAGGTCGGACGCCATGGCGCGCTTCTGGCCGATCTTCTCATTAATGTCCAGCGATTGCTGGTAGTTGCGCAGGGCCTCATCGGGCTTGTTCAGCACCTTATACGCGATGCCCATGGCCAGCAGGATCAGCGCCTTCTGTTCCTGGTTATCCACCTGAATCGCCAGGCTGAGGCCCTTGTTCAGCGGATCGAGCGCCGCTTGCGGGTTACCACTCATGATCTCAACCGCACCCATTTGCCATAATGCTTTGATGTTCTTGGGGTCCGCTTGCAAAACCTTTAAGAACACGGTCCGAGCTTTGTCATAGTCACCTTGATCTCGATAGAGGCTACCCAAAGCGTACAGAACGTCACTGTTATCGGGCAGGGTTTTGGACAGGTTCTCGTACGCTTGGACGGCTTTCTTGTTGTCCTTCACGGTGCGGGCATGGATGGCTTCGATCAGGTATTTTTCCACTAACGGCAGTTGCTGGCTCAAGTCGACAGCCTTACGGGAATCCTGTTCCGCATCGTCGTCGTAACCCAGGGCGGAGTCAGCGTCGGCAAGGCGCGAGTAAGCCAGCGCAAACTGCGGGTCCTCTTTGACGGCGGCCTGCAGTGCCCTAACCGCTTCCAGGTTCTTGCCGTCGCGCAGGAGTTGTACGCCCCGGTTGTAGTCGCGGAGGGCCGGGACCGATTCTGACGTCGGCTGGAAGGAAGACGCCTTGAGTTCCTCGAGCACGTCTGACGAAACCGCAAGATTGTGACGGACAGCATCGGCGAGGCGGTCGACGGCTCCGGGGATGTCTTTCTCACCGGCCGCTTCGATTTTCAGCGGTATGCGTCGATTGTGCTTGAGGTCCTGCAAGCTGGCGTCAATGCGAATCTGGTCGCCGAACTTGACATACTGTCCGGAGACCACTGTGTCGGCGTTGCTGGACTCGGAGATCTGGCGCAGGGTTGCGGGATCGAACTGCGTGTTTCCGGTCATGTGCAGGTCACTTAAGATCTGGTGCAAGCGATCGGGAGAGACCGTGCGCAGGCTGGCCGATTGACCGACATCGGTGGTCAGCATCTCCGCCAGGCTCGAGCCAAGCCAGTCTAGGCTAGGGTCGCCCGAAGCGTTGCGAAATGGCAGAATGGCCAGCGATACCTGCGGACCAGCGGGAACGGTTGCGGTCGGCTGTGCGGAGTGGGTTGCAGGGCTCTTCCAAACAGCTAAGCCGAGAGCTAGCACGACGAGCGCTGCGGCCGCTACCCGCCAGACGTTCCTCGGTCCACGCAGGACTGCGGTCGTCGCCACACCAACCCAACTGGGGTGTGTCAGTTCCGGCGCGTGACCCGCGTCCAAATCCGCCAGAATCTCGCGTGCGTTCTGATAACGCAGAGTGACATCTCGCTCCAAGCATTTCTGAATGATCCGAGCGAGGTACTCCGGCAGATCGGGATTAAGCTGCTTCGGGTCCTTTGGTGTTTCGTGTACGCGCTGGTACATCATCTGCATCGTCGACTCAGCACGCTCGAACGGCAGATTGCCGGTCACCAGTTCGCATAAGATCAATCCGAATGCATATAGGTCACTGCGATGGTCAACTGGCTTGGTTTCCGCCTGCTCCGGAGACATGTAGCGGGGCGTGCCTAGAAATTGCCCCGTCCGAGTCATTCCCAGGTCGGACTCCAGCGACTTCGCCAAGCCAAAGTCGGAGACATAGATGTGGTCGTGCTGATCAATCAGGATGTTCTGCGGCTTCAGGTCGCGGTGGACTACGCCCTCCTCGTGGGCGGCGTCGAGCGCTGCGCAGAGTTGGCGCGCGATGTTCAGCGCACGTTCCAGCGGCAGTTTTCCCTCTTTCCTCAGCAGTCGACTGAGATCTTGACCTTCGACGTAAGCCATCGAGATGAACTTCGTATCTCCGGGGCCGTCGCCGAGATCGTGAATGCGCAGAACATTGCGATGAGAAATCTTGCTCGATAGCAACAGCTCCTGCTTGAAACGCTGACAAACGTTGGGATCGTGCGTGAGATCACGACGGACCAACTTCAGCGCCACCGTGCGCTCCAGTTCTTTGTCCCATCCCTTGTATACCGTCCCCATGCCGCCTTCGCCCAGGATGCATTCCACACGGTAACGCGGCCCGAAATCGGGAGCTCTATGGGACGGATCGGATAGCGCCGCTTGCGGTTGAGGCAAAAATGAACTTTCCAGCGTCGCTGCCGAAGATGGAGAAGAAGAACTGGAGACCGAAGTTGGGGCGTCGGGTGTCGCCGAATCGCTGGACGAGATAAGCGTCTCGGCATCGGGACCGCCCAGCGTACTGCCACAGTTGGTGCATGTCGAAGCAGCATCACGGGCATGGGCACCGCATTTCGGGCAAACGATAGCACCTGCAGGCGTCGCGAATTTGGATGGCGCCGGCACAGGGTCGATCTTCGAGCGTTGCCCCGTAAACGTCATCGGTCACGCTCCTCGGTAACAACTTTCTACGCAAGAGCCGGGCGACCTCTATAAACCCATTCTCCCGACGAGTGCAGATTTCACACGTTTCGTACCGATGCTGATGAACCGAACGCACTCATTCTAGGCCATTGGCGCAAAGGAATCGAGAAGAAACCGGCGCGCTACAAACAATGGCTGGGGTCCAAATTGGTGCTAAATCAGCGAAGAACTGTGTATCTGTGGACCTTCCCGCCACTTCCCGACAAGTCGGCAAAACAGATCTGTCGTTTCGCCCTGTCGCTTGGCTGCCCGCGCTGTTACCCTTTGCTGATCAGATCAGACAATTGCATCCTACAATGGGCATAGGAACGATTCCGATGAAAACTAGAGGCAACATAATCCTAATCGCGGGCGGTAAATCCGGCGGTGGCCGGGGCTTCGCAGAAGCCTTTCATCCTTTTGGTTTGCGCGAGACGCTGTACTTCGTGTGGGGAGACATTCGATAGCATGGAAATTCCCTGGCCGAACTCCCTAGTTGTCCATACCGAGAACGTCTACCGCCATTACCAGATGGGTGAGGCGTTAGTGCGCGCGGTGGACGGAATTTCCATCGACATTCGGGCCGGGGAATTTGTGGCTTTGCTGGGCGCCTCGGGATCCGGCAAATCGTCGCTGCTTAACCTTGTTGCGGGCCTTGACCGTCCTACTTCCGGGGCGGTGATCGTTTACGGAAACAACTTGGCCGCGCTCTCACGGGAGCAACTGGCCAAGTACCGCCTCCATACTGTCGGCATGGTCTTCCAGTCGTTCAATCTGATACCGAGCATGTCATTGTTGGAAAATGTAGAGCTCCCCATGCGCTTTGCCGAAGTCGATCGCCGCGAGCGTTCCACTCTTGCACGCCAGTCGCTGGAACGTGTGGGTTTGATTGGACGGCTTTCGCATCGGCCGATGGAACTCTCGGGCGGTGAACAGCAGCGTGCTTCGTTGGCGCGTGCACTCATCAACCGGCCCAAGCTTCTTCTGGCGGACGAACCGACGGGCAATCTCGACAGCCGCACCGGCACAGAAATTATGGAACTCATTCGTAGCTTCAATCAGTCGCTGGGCATGACCGTGCTGATGGTTACGCACGAGCAGGCCCTCGCCGAGAAGTATGCCGGGCGGATGATGCATCTGGCGGATGGAAGGCTCGTCGATGACGTGCCCAACGATGACAAGCCCAACATCTCGTCAGTCGAGGCGCCCGCGCCGCGCGGAGAAATACAATGAAGTTTTACGACGTCACTGACCTCGCTATCCGCAACCTGCGCGAGTCCGGCTTCCGCAATTCGCTGACCACGATCGGGATCTCCGTCGGTGTGGCGTCGCTGGTCGCGATGCTCTCGCTCGGCATCGGCCTGCAGCAGCTCGCTTCACGCCGACTGCAGAAGTCCGGCTTGTTTGACACTGTCGTGGCCACGTCCAGGCGGGACCTCCGCAACTTCCGCGAACAGCGAGACGACGGCCCACCACCGGCCGAGAGCCCTGCGCTGGACGAACCGGCGCGACGGAAGATCGAGCAACTCCCCGGCGCTGTCGAGGCCTATCCTGATATTCGGTTCGTTACAGAAATGCGCTTCGACGACAAACCCCACTTGACCATGGTGGCTGGTGTCCCGTTCTCCGCCAAGAACAACAATGATGCTTTCGATGGAATGCAGGGCAGTTTCTTCTCGTCGGAGACGGGTCCGGAAGTCATCCTGCAGAAGTCGTTTGCCGAAGAGTTGCTGGGCATAAGATCCAAGCCGGGCGCGGACGACACAAATATTGCCGAGTTGGCCAAACCTCTACTCGGGAAAGAGTTGACGATGCGCTATGCCGAGCGCACCGCGTCTCCCTCATCGACGGGGCTTAGTGATGGTGCGGCGTACTCGGTCGTTTCACGCCAGCAAGCCCTGAAAATTGTGGGAGTGACGGACCTCGATCCGGATAGCATGCGCGGGACCGCCCGGGCACGTGTCTTCCTCCCGCTCAAACTTGCGCAAGACCTGCACGTCATGCAGTCCGGCCTGCGCGATGCCTCGCCCAGCAGCGCGCCAACCTATACCTCAATTAGCGTGCGGGTAGGGAATCCCAATCAGGTCCCGGCCGTTGAAGATGCCATCAAGAAGATGGGATTCAGCGCTTTTTCCCTTGTCGATGCGACTCGCAGTATGCGCCAGTTCTTTGCCGTGCTCGACGGGTTCCTTGCGATCTTCGGAAGCCTAGCCTTGGCCGTGGCTTCCATCGGCATCGTGAATACGCTGGTGATGGCCATCCTCGAACGCCGACGTGAAATCGGAATCATGAAGGCGCTGGGTGCCAGTGATGCTGACGTGCGCGGCCTCTTCTTCGCCGAAGCAGGCGCTATGGGTCTCGTCGGCGGTGCAGTTGGAGTCACGCTCGGTTGGGCGATCGGGCGCCTCATTAATTTCGGAACGAACATTTATCTCGAACGCCAGAATTTTCCTCCGGCACAGATCTGGTCCGTGCCGCTGTGGCTTGTTCTCAGCGCGATCGCTTTTTCCATCGTTGTCAGTCTGCTCTCGGGGCTCTACCCGGCGGCCCGAGCCGCGCGTCTCGATCCGGTGCAGGCACTGCGCTACGAGTAAACTGATCCGATGCGCCGTTGTTTGCGATGGCTCACGCTTTTTTGTGTCCCGTTCCTGTTCTGCCAAGCCCACGCTCAGGGCCGCATCGATTGCAACGCGCTGGAAAGTCGTGTCCTCACTCAAACCGTTCACTACTGCGTTATGTTGCCACCCGGCTACGACACCGCGACTGCCGGCCGTTCTCCGCGGCGTTATCCCGTGCTTTATTTTCTGCACGGACTCGGCGATAACGAACAGACTTTTTTTAAAAGCGGCGGATGGGACCTGATCGAGGACCTCCGCCAGCAAGGACGGATCTCCGATTTTCTGATAGTCGCGCCCGAAGGGAGGCGCAGCTTCTACATCAACTCCGCCGATGGCCGCGTGCGCTACGGCGATTTCTTCATCCGCGAGTTCATTCCTTACATCGAGTCCCGTTACTCTATCCGCCGGGAGCGCTCCGCACGAGCCATCAGCGGTGTCTCGATGGGCGGATACGGTGCGCTCAGGTTTGCTTTTGCCTATCCGGCGCTATTCTCGTCGGTCAGCGCGCAGAGTGCTGCGCTTATCGCAGAGTCGCCGCGACAGACTGAGACCATGCATGCGGCGACACCGCTAAATGGGCTGCTGGGAGCGGTGTTCGGCAACCCTGTTGACCTCCATCACTGGAACCAGAACAGTCCTTTTGTCGTGGCAAAACAGAACCGCGCGCGGCTACGGACTACGGGGCTGTCTATATATTTCAACTGCGGCCGTGAGGACGAATTCGGATTTGACAAAGGAGCCGCGGAACTCCACCGGCAACTCCAGGCAGAAGGCATCCAACACGAATTTCATCTCTATCCCGGCAACCACGGCGCCGCGTATTTTCTGGCACACCTTGGGGAAACGTTGATGTTTCATTCGCGTGTGTTTGCCGCAGGGAAGTAGTTCTCTCGGGCAACGGTGATCGCACGATCGTTGGCGGGAGAACCTCTAGCCCTATCGTTTGACAAAGTTCTGAAAGGCGCAGATCTGGAGCGCCATTTCCGACAAGATGTCGACCGATTGGGAATAATGGGAGGGCTCTTCGGGCCGGTGGCCCAACAAGCGAGGTCGAACCTTGTCAGGATAGTCGACACACAACAGATAATTCGCTTACTTCCGGGTTGCCCGTGATCTAGGAGCAACCCGGTAATTGAGAATCCAGTACGACCCACAAGCCGACTTCCCGGGACGAATCCGGCGCGGTCTTCGCTTTGGATTACTTTCGGCTTGTCGACCATCCGGTCGGAGCCGTCGCGCCCGCTGCAACGTGCACTGATGGTCAGTGCGCAACGGCGGGGACATAAACTCTGTCCGCCGAGACCAGTTCCGCATTCGGTACTTCAGTCGTGATCTTTACTTGCTGCAGCCCGCTCTTTTTCTGCGGCTTGGCAGTAAACGTCAACAAATACTGGTGGGTCAACCGACGCGCCAAATCATCCAAGTAAGGAACAAAGCTTACCGGCGGCCCATTGAAGCCGATGGCATACGATTCACCGCCAGTCTCTTCTGTAACCCGCGAGAGGTAAATCTGCCCCTGGTATGTCCGGTAGAAGCTATGACTGGAGTGACCCACACCAGGTGTATAGATCGCAAAGACAACGATGCGGGCGCGCTGAACATCTTCGATCGCCGACGCTAGATACGGATCCTCCAAATCGTTGCCGTCGTAATAACGATCAATTCCATCGGAGACCATCAGTACCTCCCGCCGGGCGGTGCTTTCCGGCCAGCGCTTGACCAGATCGCTAAGAGAGAAGTATGGGCTGCCATTCACACCAGGCACTCCAATGGGAAGACGCAGGGCTTTCGCCGCCAGAGCGTGATCGCTCGTCAGGCTCTGTTCCACTTTCGCGCTGCCATTCTGCATGTAGGCAATCCCAATCTTGGTCGAGGCCGGCTGTGCGGTGATCAATTTCCGAAGATCCTCCAGTTGTGAACCGAGACTGGAATTGGACGAGTCGTCGAGAAGAACAACGAGTTCGAGTCCTGCGTGATCTCCTTGCGCAGGAACCCAATCGGTCACTTTGTCCCGATCGCGCCCCTCGTGAACCATCACATCCTCGCGGTTGAGGACCGGTACGTCGGAACCATGAACAGCTTCGACGGTAACCAACATTTGTACCGATACCCCGTTTGTGGTTGGGGTTTCCTGAGCCACCACGCTTGCGGTGACCGACGCCCAAAGAGACAACCCCAGTATTGCGTTAAATGCAAAACGGCGCTTGTTCATATTTCCTCCTTGATTGGGAAAACGTCACGGATGGGACACGCGGCTTTAGCAAACCCGAAACCTACGTCGAAAACACAATGGTACGGGAAACAAGAAGCCAACGAAGAAAAACCGTCGGCAGGACCTACATCTCCATGCTCGAATGGATGACTCGACAGCGATTTTGGTTGGCTATTGTCGGCCTTCTCTGGATGGTAACCAAACGACCTGACTAGATAATCATGTCGGCTCCGAGACTCCGAGTTGACTTGGTGCGCTACCCGCGATGGGGGCGAGTATAGTGAGCTTCCGCGTTGGGGCTAGTGGCTGACACAGCGCAAGAGGCGAAGTCCGATGACAAGCGTCCGCTGCGCATCCCGGGTGACGCCGAGAATAAGCACATCTTGGTGGTGGACGACGCGGGATCGGGCAAGTTCGAGCATCATCCGGCAGGTAGGTGGCTGGTCTATGCGTGGACGGCGGTCATGCGCTTGAGGGTGGGAAGGGCTTTGATGGTTTTTCCGGCTTCCTGCTGGGCGATGCGCAGATCGTAGAGGCCTTGCAGATTGATCCAGAATTCGGCGCTAGTGCCGAAGAAATGCGCCAGGCGCAACGCCGTGTCGGCCGTGATGTCGCGGCGTCCGTTCAGAATCTGGGTGATGCGATTGGTTGGAACCTGCAGCTGGCGTGCCAGCGAGGCGGCGCTCATGTTGAGTTCCTTCAATTCCTCGGCCAAATGTTCTCCGGGATGGATCGCGAGCAGTGGCATGTTCGTTCCTTTCGTCGTTCCTCTCCTACTGGCAACTGACTCCTAGTGGTAATCGACAATTTCAACATTCGCCGGACCGGGGGAGCGTTCTGGCCATTCGAAGCAAACACGCCACTGGTCGTTGACGCGGATGCTGTATTGGCCTTTCCGGCTGCCCTTCAGGGACTCGAACCTGTTTCCAGGCAAAACAGCAAGGTCGCTGAGCGTGAGCGCCGATTCGAGCCGGTCCAGCTTCAGACGGGCGGCGCGTTCGATGCCCGAGAAGGCTTTGACACGTTTTCCGGCCGCGAAGGCGGCAGTTTCCTTGTCCCGGAAACTAACGATCATGAATGCAGTCTAGCGACAAATACGCCGTACGTCAAGCGTAACGTCCTGATGGTTGTGCGCCCGGAAGAGATTTCGCCATAGCGTCGATCCTGGCTTCGAGCACTTTGCGTCGTGCAAGAATGTCATCGAACGAGAGGGGTTCGTCAACAAACATTTCACGTAGCGAGAACGTAGGACTCGCCCCGAGGCTTGATGTAGGGTTGTCGTCGCTGTGCAACCGGGTTGCACAAACTTGTGGCTCGGTACCCTGCTCCTCCCACCAACCAATGCTGACGATGAAGGCCGCATTGGTTGCAGCCAGGATCGAGCAAAGACCAAAGACAAATGGAGGATGGAAAGCATTGTGCACACGCTGATACTAGGCGAACACAAGGCGAATGTCAACATCCAAATTCTCCATGCCCTCATGAAGGTTCGGCAATAGCCGTCGGAAGGTGGCAGTCTTGCCGGTCTGGCGGGCGCCGGTCAGCACCACCACTGGATTGGTCCGTGCGGACCGTGTTGGCAAATGAGATCCTTATGTCAGGCCTTCAGTTCAGGCGGGGATTTTTCCGTCACCCGGCAAAGAGTCATCAGGCGGCTCAGAACCACGAGACCCATTCGCCCGACGTCGGCTCTGCAGGTGCTCGAGCCGATCAAGAGCCCGACTGAGGCTTCGGTCGGTCGCAGTCTCATAGCGAAGAATTCTGTCGAGATCATCCTTCTTCGGAATGATGCCTTGTGCCAACCTAACTTCCACAATGGATTTGCGGCTCGCTTGTGCGAACTCTTTGATAAGATCGACCCCTATTCTCGCTGTATGCAAAGCGAGGGCGGTACGCTCCCGGTCAGTTAAAACGTAGGGCAGATGAAGCTCTTCTCGACTGACTGCCTCGATATGGGGCCACAGCGCCTCAAGCGCCGGCATGGCCGCAAACATTTTCTGCTTAAGCTCCTGCGAGATTTCGCCTGTGCCCCGGCGTGACCTTCGATAGCGGAGTTCCTCGTCCGGCCAGCCAGGCCAGAAAAGGACTCAGAGAGCGCCTTCGGTTGATAATCGTGGAATCAGCGAAACCCCGCTCTTGTTTGAGGAAGGTCAGAAACGTCTGCAGGTAACGGTTGCAAGGCAACTGCTCGCTTTCGAGACACATGCTAATCTGGACACGGTAGTGCTCCTTTCGGAAGAAAAACCATCCAGTATCAGCCGTCGCTTTGCGGCGGGAGCAATGTTCTTGCCTTTCCACAACTCGGCGCGTTACTGTCACAACGTTATGCCTCTCCACGCGCGTGAAAAGATCGGACGAAACGATGCCTGTCCCTGCGGTAGCGGCAAGAAGTACAAGCACTGCTGCCTGCCCGGCTATGCTCCGTCTATCGACCACGCGTGGACGCGGCAGCACGAGGAGTCGGAGCGGCTAACGCGGGAGATCACCAGGTTTGCCCTCCGTAAGTTCGGGGAACGGATCTATGAAGCGTGGCAGGACTTCAACATGCGTGACGTTCCGAAGCCGCTGGAAGAGGCCGCAGACGAACGTCAGATCTTCATGCCCTATTTCCTTTTCCAGTGGAATCCGGACGCTCGGCGTACCACCGCGCGCGGGCGGGGCGGAGCTGTGGCTCGCTGGTACATGCTGGAAAAGTCGAAGCAGTTAACTGCGATGGAACGAATGTTCTTGGAGCAGGCCACAACGCAGCCGCTGAGCTTCTATGAGGTGGTTTGGAACGAACCCGGCGAGCGTGTGCTAGTGCGCGACGTTCTGATTGGCGGGGAAACGGAAGTCATCGAACGATCGGGAACGCGAGACTTGCGGCCGGGAGACCTGCTTTTTGCTCAGATCTGGTACGAGCCGGAACTTGCCGTGTTCGGCAGCTCGGCACCCATCCGCATCCCACCGGACAAGAAGATTGAGGTCATCGAGCTCCGAAAAGAGCTGAAGAAGAGAGTCGCCAAGCAGAATCGTTATCTGACGCCGCACGATCTGCTGCGATATGCCGACTTGATTCGTGCCACCTACTTGGACATTCGGGATCGACTATTTCTTCCGCCGGTGCTGTGCAACACCGATGGAGACCCGCTGCTGTTTCACACGCTGGCGTTTCGGATCGAATCGGCGGAAGCGGCATTCGACGCATTGGCCCCGCTGGCAGTGGGACGCTCCCGAGAGGAGTTGCTCGACGATGCGGAACTGGGCGACGACGGGAAGTTGCGGAAGGTGGACATCGATTGGATCAGGGGAGGCAATCGTAAGTTTAAGACCTGGGACAACACCATCCTGGGCCACATCAAGATTTCCGATGAACAGGTGATCGCAGAGGTGAACTCGGAGAATCGCGCCATGCGATTGCGTAAGGAGATTGAGAAGCGGCTCGGTTCGCTGGCGGTCCACGAAAGCACCGTCGCCCAAACGCTCGAAGAGATGCGGAAGAATACGCCACAAGAAAAGGCCGAGGATGCGGATCTACGCGACGCCGAGATGACAGCGATGTTGCGCGACCCGGAAGTGAAAAAGCAGCTGCAAGCTGTGATGCAGAAGCAAGTCGAAAGCTGGATTCACGAGAAGATCCCTGCGTTGGGCGGGCGCATGCCCATGGAGGCCGTTCGCGATCCAGACGGCAAGGAAATGGTCGAGGCACTACTTCTCGATTGGGAGCGACGCGATGAAAAAGATGTCTCTCCAAACCAGATTCGCCCCGATATAGGCGTCCTCCGCCGCTTGTTGAACCTGGCTCCTCGGGTGTGCTGAACGTCAACTTTTCCAACTCAACAACTCCAAATTATGTGGCGTTGGCCTGCCACGCAGGGCGCGTCTTTACGCGCGTCCGGCGGCGAGCGCCACATAACTCTCTGCGCCACATAAGGCTTATGTTGTCGACAACATAAGCCCACGAAATCGGGCACTCCTGGAACATGAAAGCAAAACCCGAGGTGCGGCGCACGCGCTGGTTCGACGAGGCTTTTGCCTCCTATTTCGAAGCAATCGCCCTGCGCGAATTCGCGGGGCAGAAGGCCTTCGACGATCGCATGGCGGGATACCGCGAGCGCTTCCGGAGCGAGGCGAAGAAGAATTCGCGCAATGCGACGACCCCAATCGCGGAGTACGGAAAAGAAGAACTCGGCGACAATTCCTATACGAAAGCCAAGGTTTACGAACCATTCCAGGGGTTAACGATATCAAGATCACAGTCCTCGAAGTCTGCAACATTACGCGTCGCGAGTTTGGCCCCTCGTACTTGGGCAATGGCTGCAATCTGCGCATCCGCGTGGCTGATAGGTCTGCCGAGCGCACGGCGGTGAGCGGCAATCTAGAAAAAACTCGCGCGGCGTCGCTCTCGAACCCGAAGATGCGGCCCGCCAAATCCTCGGCAAACATAGCTTCCGCCGCTGCCAGCAGCCCCTCTCGGCGCTTGCCCTTCCGGAATCAAGAAGGAAGGCGTACTACCTGATGTCCATTCACGAGCACCTGCCACCGCAGGCGAGACGTGAACTGAAAGACGTGGGATGGACGAAGGGGATCGAACTGGCGAAGGTCGCGCGCCGGGACGGTCAGGACTTCGATTGTGCAACCTGGTTGCACGAAGCTCGAAAGCTGCCGAAGGAGGACTTCAGGCGAGAGGTGGAGAAGGAACTGACGGGAAAGGAAACCGAGCGGTCGGAGTTGTCCACTTCAAGGTCTATCAGTTCTCGATCGGAAAAGCCGCGTGTCGCACGACAGGCTACCGCCCCAGTAGGAACAACAGTTTCTAGCCGATGAGGTGTGGCGCGATGACACTCAGAAATTCCGTTGAGCTGATGATCTTGGTGTTCCTCCAGAACTTGGGGAAATGGCGTTGGTTGCCAGTCAACAGGTAGTCTGCACGAGCGACGTCAGCACATTCAAGGAAGATGTTGTCAGCGGGGTCAGAGGTGATTTGGGCTATGCGCGACGGCACGACGACGCGAGCATGATTCCTGATCAATTGCAGCAATTGCTGGCGTAAACTCCTGCGAATCTTGAGTTCGGGACGGGCGAGCACCAGGGCGTATTCCGCCACAATAGCCTTGGAAACATACCAACGAGCAGGCTTGGTCATTGCGAGCAATACCACCGTCCGCTGTAGCCCTTCCGGTTTGAGCGCCGCGGACACGACTACATTTGTGTCGATGACAAGCCGAAGCGGAATCATCAGTTCTTAAATTTGCGCGCGGCTCTGGCGATCTGGTCGATTTGCTTGGCACCTAACCGATTCGTCCCCTTTTGCTTGGATTCCCGTCCGATGATTCGAAGGACCTCGGGCTCAGGGACCGCAAGGCGCACATAATCCCTGATGCTGAGAAGCACGGCCCGCGGGCTACCCCGCTTCTCTATGACGACTGATCTGCCCTCATCCTCGACACGACGAAGAAGCTTGCCGAAATTGGCCCGCGCGTCTAGGGCTGTGACGACAATCCCATCGTTCATAAACTCTCCATTTCGACTGATTAAACTGTACAGTTCGAGTCGAACCGATGTCAACAATACTTCCCGCTAAAGGTCACTAAATGGGGCGTATACGAAGGAAACTCCTACGGAGGCCCAACCCTCTAATGCGTTGACGCTCAAGCCCAACGGGCCTAACATTCCTGCTCAAAGGCCCCCTCCCACCCACTTACGAGCTAGCCCCTAGCCTCCGGTCCCTACTCTCGAAAAATGATGGGAGCCCGGATAAGAAAGGCTCCCGACTTGCTTTACAGGCCTTTATCTTTCAGGTCGAAGTACTGGTTCAAAGCGCGTTGCAACTCCCGATTGGTGTCGGCGAGTAAGCGGGGGTGGAAGTCGGAACTCTGCGCGGCGTCCGGGTTTCCCTCACACATGTTCCGACGCATCATCTCCAGAAGTTCCTTCAAGGGCGGATTATGCACAAATCGGTGACCTCGGCTGGATTCCGGTTACGGGAGCGATGTGGCCGCATGGAATCCGGGCCAGTGTTGCGCAAGAACTGAAGACGTGGAGTACTCGAATGGCGACAGAATTGGCCGGAATTTCCTTTTAGACCTTGAGAACAGCGCAATTGTATGTTCATCCGGCCTCCTTTTGGAGGCCGGGACTGTAACTCGCGGCTGACGCAAGCACCGGTCAGAAGATGAACTTCATCCCGAACTGGCCGATGCGAGGATTGTGCGCGCCCGAAGGGTGCAGGAAAGTGGAAGGCGGGTCATTCAATGAGCTGTTACCTTCCACGCAGTCCGTACTTCCGGAATTGAGGGTCACGCCGCAGCTGTAATTGTTGACTCCGTTCCATTGCGGGTGATTGAAGATGTTGAAACCCTCGGCCCGGAACTCGAACGCCTTGGACTCGCCCAGGGCGAAGTGCTTGAAAAGCCCCATATCGAAGTTGGTGCGGCGAGGCATGTTGAGCGAGTTGCGGCCGGAGTCCCCAAAGGTGAGGCCGGTCGGCTGGTCGTAGGCGGCCGGGTTAAACAAAAGCGGCCCGATCACTCCCGACTCATATTTTTCCGATGCCGGAATGGAGGCGTGGGGATTCCCCACAATATCCGCGTAGGCTCCCGAACCGGCGCCGTTGGCGACTCCGGCGTTGTCGGAATACGCGCTGATGATGTCGAACGGCGTTCCGGTCTGCATGGCGGCGATGCCGGAAAGCTGCCAGCCGCCCAGAAATGTCTTGGTCTTGCCGGTCGAATGCCGGAAAAACGGCAGGTCGTAAACGTAGCTGACGGTCAGGATGTGACGCTGGTCAAAGGTGGAACTGGCCCGACTGGACGGAATGTTATAGGAGTTGACGAAGCTGCTGTCGTAGCGGTCGGAAGAGTCGTCAATCGAGTGGCTGTAGGTGTAGGCCAGGGTGAATTCGAGTCCGCCGATGGCGCGTCGCCCGCTGACCTGCAGCGCGTTGTAGATCGAGTTGGCGAACAGATCGATGCGCTGGATCTGATCGTAGCCCGGATAGTTGACGCGGACGCCGTCAGGACCGATATTTCCGCAGGCCACGTTGAGGTTGTTGATCGCCTGCCCGGTGACTGGGGTTCCGTTCGCGAGCTGGTTAATGCCGTTGGATAGATTGATGCAGTCAGCGCCGCTGATCGGCTGCCCCGGAGCATAGGGATTCTGGGCTGCCGGCACTGGAGGGAGTTGATTGATATCGCGCATCAGCGACAGGTGGGTGCCCTTGCTGCCCACGTAGGCGACCGTGAGCAGAGTGCCACGTGCCACTTCATGCTGTATGTCCAGATGCCACTGCTGCACGTAGGGCCAGATCGCCTTTTGAGGCCCAGGGATCGAATAAACCATGATGGGGAAATACTCGGAGCCGGTCCCCGACGCGCCTCCGATGTTGAGGTAGCCGGAGGGTCCATTCGGTGTCCCCGAGATATTCGATTGATATGAATTCACGACCAGCGGCGGCTGGGCTTCGAGGGACTCGTTGTTGGCTTCGTCTCCGTTCATATGTTCGAAGAAAATCCCGTAACCGCCGCGCAGCGAGGTTTTGCCGTCGCCCTTCGGATCAAACGCAAACCCGATCCGGGGCGCGGGGTTGAAGAGGTGACCGCTCATGCAGCCGACGGGAACTCCGTTAGCGCCGCAATTGACCATACCGCTGAGGGTGTTGATCGACTGGCCGGGGGGAAACACGAGCGAACCATCCACGGGAGAAATCGTGGGTGCATTGGCGGAGTTATAGGCCGCGGGGTCGAAGTTGAAGGCGTGCCCGTACCTTTCGCGATAGGTTCCGTACAGGCTGAGGCGCACGCCCAGATTCAGCGTGAGTCTCTTGGTCGCATGCCAGTCGTCCTGCACGTAGGGCTCAAAGATTTTGTAGCGGAAGTAATACTTGATTTTCTGGCTGGCTTGGCCGAATTGATTGATCTGGCCGAGCAACAGGTCGGCAACGGCATTTCCGGTGCTGTTATACCCAACCGTACCGCTGTAGCTCTGATCGCCCTGACCCGTGAAAACCAACCACCCCTGGGGTTCGACCGAGGCGTCCTCGTTTTTCTGGGCGGCTACAAAATACCCACCAAACTGCAGGTTATGCTTGCCAATAATCTTGGTGACGTTGTCTTTGTAGGTGTAAGTGGGATTCGAATTAAACCAAGGCGCTGAGGAAGTGTCAATGGTGAAGCCCTGGCCGCCGCCGGAGTTGCTGTATTCTTGCCCGTTGTTGATCACGAACTTGGGGAGCGCGCCGCCAAAACCATTGTTGAAGATTCCGGTCATGGTCATGCTCGAAGGCCGCTGCCATTGATTGCTGCCCTGTAGCAGGCTGAGGTGGTCGGTGGTGTAGCTGGCGACGAATTCATTCAGCAAGGTGGGCGAGGCGGTTGCCGTTAGGTTCGCGACCATGCTGACTCCGGGGCCGATGATGGTCCCCCCGATCGCCGGTATCGAAGATCCGGACCAAGGCGATATCGGATACCACTGCTGCCAGGTGTCGTGGATAAAGCGGAAGTTGCCGTGTATTTTCGGGGTGAAGTTCTGGTCGATCTTGAACAACTCCTCGTGCCAATGCGTGATCTGGGGCCAGCTTTCCTGGAACAGGTTTGGGGGCTCGTTGGCCTGCGGGATGAGACCGACTAACGGACCCGAGTTCACGATGTCGATCTGGCTTTGACCTCCGTTGATGCTGCCGTTGAGATTGTTGTTGTTGAAGCCGTCGAACCCTAAATAGGGGCCGGTAGTGAGTGTCGGATCAACCTGGTAAGCGGGACAGTCGGGGTAGAAATTCCCCATATAAGTTGAGGGAGCATTCGTCTGACTTCGGTAAAAGGGTGTGCCAGGGGCAGGGCAGGCATCGCTGAAGTCGCCGCCGCGCTCTGCCGTCGAGGGAAGGTTCTGGCTATACACCGCATAGGGCACGTCCTCCCGACGGAACTCCTGCGACCAGAAAAAGAACGTCTTGTTCTTAATGATCGGACCGCCAAAGATGTAGCCAAAGTCGTGTTTCTTGTAGGCGGGCTTGTCCGTGTCCGGGGGATCGAAGTAATTGTGTGCGTTGAACGCCTCGTTGCGCAGAAATTCGAAGGCCTCCCCGTGAAACTCGTTGGTTCCAGACTTGGTCACCGCCTCGATTGTGGCCGATCCATTTCGGCCGTACTGAGCGCCGTAAGTCGAGGTGAGCACGCGCACTTCCGCCAAGGCGTCGATGCTGGGGTAGACGTTCAGCGTTCCGTTGCTCCCATTGTCCATGTTGTCGCCGCCGTCGACCTCCAAGTTGTTGTACTCGGTGCGGCCGCCGTTGACGGCGTAAAGGAAGTTGCCACCCACCCCCACGGTCCCTTCGTCCTGTCCGGTCTGGTTGCTTACGCCCGGGACCAGCGTGATCAACTGGGTGAAGTTGCGGCCGTTCAGTTCGAGCTGGCTGATCTGTTTGCCCGTGATGGTGCCGGCGAGCTCGGAGGACTGCGTCTCCACTTGGCCGGCGGCGTTGCCTTCGACCAGCACCGTGCTGCTCACCTTGCCCACGACCAGCGTGGTGTCGACGCGAATTTTTTCACCCACCCGCAGCACCACCGCCTTGGCCTGATACCTCTCAAAGCCCGGGGCCGTGATCGTCACGTCGTAGCTGCCCGCGCCCAGGCCGGCGACCAGATAATCGCCGTCCGAGTTGGTCTTGGTGGTGCGGTGAATGCCTTTGTCCGCATAGCTCACGGTGACCTCAGCCCCCACAACCACGGCGCCAGTATTGTCGAGCACCGTACCGGTGATGACCCCGTTCACCTGCGCAAACACCGGAACCACAGCCAGCAGAAAACACAATTGGACAAACCACAATCCACGTCGCGATTTCATGATCTTCCTTCGCCCCCAAAGTGAAGGCACCGAGCCCCGGCGAAAGCATCTCCGCGATGGCACGACAGGACTGGTTGTGCATGCAATGTGCGCGTCGCCAAGGCAGCGCGACCAAGTGGAGAAAAACCTTCAACCCTCACATTGAATCGGAATCTCCTTTTTGACTTCAAACGCGGCGATAATAGTATACGCATCTCGCCTGCTCGCGACATTGCGAAACAAATTGTCATCCGGAGCGTGCCCAGCGGTCTGAGATTCACACCAGAACCGCCGAAATTGCACGCTATTCCGCCACTTTTGCAACACCTCTCCTCCTTGCCTAGTCCTTTGTGGACAGATTCCGCTGCTTGAGCGGGCCCCCGCCGATCTATCCCGTCGGTACCGGCAGTAGCGAGATCCGATCTAGCATCGCCCCGAACCGCCGCCGCGTCAAAGGAAGTGGGTTGGACGAAGGGGCTGGAGCTAGCGAAGATCGCGCGCCGGGACGGGCAGCACTTCGATTGTGCAACCTCGTTGCACAAAGCCCGTGAGATGCCGAAGGAGGACTTCAAGCAGGAGGTGGAGAAGGAACTGACGGGCAAGGAACAAAAGCCGTCGGAAGGGTGCACTGAATTCCTATGATGTCATTTCTCTGTTTGGCCGGTCAGGAGCCAATCCACCGACTTCCCAAACTCCTTGCTGATGGCCAGCAGTACAGCAGAACCTGGCTCCTTTTCTCCATGTTCCAGTGCTGATAGGTAACTTTGCGTGACGCCGATACGGCGTGCGAACTGGGCCTGCGTCATATCGAAACCCCTGAGTTCCCGGATTCTTCTACCGATGGCACGGAGGTCGATTTGCGCTCTTTCCTTCGATTTTGCTCTTGATCGCGACATCTCTATTGAGATATAATATTTCTATTGAGATTCATGGTTAAGTGCGGGACCCGGACAGCATCAAGCCGCTTATGGGCCAAGAATCCACGACGTATGTCTCTCCCTGTTTGTTTTAGCTTGGTCGCGGCGAATTGGCAATTGATGATTCTGGGTCGGGAAACTTGCAACACGCCAGTGCTCCCGGAGATATGACAATGAAGAAAAAGTCGGTTACGTACGAATCAAACATAAGGATAGCCAGGCAATTGTGGCACCAACTTTCACCTGCTAGTTCACGTGCTTTAAGACAGCTTACCAGTGAACATCAGTTCTCGGTAGCAGCAGGGGATCTCCTCCTTCTCGAGGGTCGATGGTATGTAACGCATACAGGGCTGGTGGGTCTTGCTCGCCGAAGCCGTTGCACTGGTATTCACGCCCAACCCGTTCCGGCATTCTGTGACGCCTCGGCTCAACGCTGGGCGTTTGCAGCCACGGTGTACAAATCCAAAACCTGCCGGGGTTTCGTCGGATACGGCGACGCCGACCCTTCCAATGTCTCCCCGCTCGTCCGCGGGGCCGAGATGCGCGTGGCCGAGACCCGGGCAGTCAATCGCGCCCTCCGCAAGGCCTACGGCATCGGCATCTGNNCGGTCGAGGAGGTCGGTTCCTTCACTGGTCAACCCAATCCGGGTCCAGACTGCAAGAAGCTGCCCCAGCCTGCAAATGGCAACGGGAACTACGGAGGGCGCACAGTCCGCGATCGCCTTTGCCAATTGATTCGTCAGCATCAACTCGACGCCACTTTGGTCAAGTCGTATGCGACCGACTTTTGCGGGGTCAAGACTCTTCGCGATGCAACTCGCGAGCAAGTCGAGAACTTCGTCGCGCACCTGGCCGATTGGGCCGAGAAGGACCGTAATGCGCTGCTCTGCCAGCTCAACAGCT
>PLIC01000188.1 GCA_003139995.1 Candidatus Acidiflorens stordalenmirensis
TGCAAGGTTTCGCGGAACTGTTACCCGTATCGAGTTCAGCCCATGTGATCGTGGCCGAGAAGCTGATGGGCCTTGATCCATCGTCGCCGCCCATGACCCTGCTTCTGGTCATGCTGCACACCGGCACGATGTTTGCCGTGATCGTGTACTTCTGGCGGCGTTGGCGAAGCACATGTTTCCAAACCTCGGCTGCTTTCAAGAAATCCGCCGGCCTTGTCATCCTGGCAACTGTGCTCACAGGAATCGTCGGCGAAGGCTGCATCAAGATCATCGAAAAGACCTTTTTTCGGAACGTACCGAATGCTCAAATTGAAGATCTGTTCAGCCATCTCGAACTGATCGCTCCCGCTCTCGCCGCCGCTGGAGCCCTGATCTTGATCGCCGGCATTGTCGAGAAGCGGAACCCGGCCGGAAGTCTGGCCGAAACAAGCGAGCTGAACGTGCGGCAGGCCAGTCTCATCGGTGTCGTCCAGGGCCTGTGCCTGCCATTCCGCGGCTTTTCGCGCTCTGGCGCAACCATCTCCACTGGCATGCTGGCAGGCGTGGCCAAGTCCCGAGCGGAGACTTTTAGCTTTGCATTGGCGGTGGTTCTAACTCCTCCCGTGGTCGCCCGCGAAGCGATGCGTCTCCTCCAGGCAGAGCGAACCAGCAACACACCGTACTTAGCCGCAGCGGTACTCCCAAGTCTCCTTGGCGCGGGCTTCGCCTTCTTTGCCGGTCTTCTGGCTTTGAAATGGCTTACCCAGTGGCTTGAAGGCGGACGCTGGTATCTCTTCGGCATCTACTGCCTCATGGCCGCGGCGATGGTGGCCGCGCTGCACCGGGTGGGTTATTGACCTTAGGTTATTGATCTTAGGTTATTGATCTGTGGTGTGGTTTGAGATGTGTCTTTCCTTCGTGGTCCTTCGTGCCCCTTGGTGGTCATCGCCTTTCTTCGCAGCTTAGCCGTTCGTTTCGGCCTTCGAACTGAGACAGTTGTGCCATTCTGAGACGCACTTCCCTCACGCCCTGAAGAATTAACCTGTTCTAACCCCACCCAACGCCGTTAACTTCTTGCCCTTCCTTCACTTGCTCCAAAGGGCATGACCTTCAAGCGTTTGGTGTAACTCGTGCACAACGGAATGCCGATAAGGCAAAACGAGTCTCCTCGCAAGCTCTTCCAAACCGGGGAGAGGGGAGACTCGCCTGCTCCAACTCCCCCGGGATTGAGGTTCCCGTGCCCAACCAGGCAACTGCTCGCGCTCTTGAACCAGACATCGTAAGCCGCCTGGCCAGGTTCTTTCCCGAAGCCACGCCGGTGCGGATTCCCATCAAGCTCAAACGCGCCACGGGCAGCGGCAATGGCAATGGCAATGGCAACGACGGCGCCAGCGCCCACAAAAACGAGAACGTTTTTCTTCAGGAGACCGTTATCGAGTTCGGCACGCCCCGTGAAGTTTTGTTTGTGGTCGACCGTCCTCTGGAATTCGCCGATCGCGTTCTGGTTGAAAGCAACGACGGCTCGCTTCGCGCCGAAGCCTCCGTGGTCGCGGTGCAATATCATCCGGAGCGGACAGCGGTTGCTGTCCGCTTCCTGAAACATGTTCCCAATTGGATTGTGAAATCATGACTACATCCACCCAACCTTCGTTTCAACCTTCCTTCGAAGAGCAGGGAGCCACGCTGTGTGCCCTGCAGCCCGTTTACGCTGCTCTGGTGCGTGAATTTGTGATTGAGGTTTCCGCCTGCCCCGTCGACGAGGGCTTCTCGCCCTCGCCCGAGTCGGCCGAGCACGCCGAAGCTTGGTTCCAGCAGGTTGACGCGCTGATCCAGGTGCACCAGTTACGCCAGTTTCTGCAGACCACGCCTCTGGCGTGCGAAACCGTGCTGCGCCATCTTCTCGTGCATCACCTGCGGAAGACCGCGAAGTCGGCCAGTGACCGCGACAAGACCGATTTCCTGCTCGTCCAGTATTTTTCGCTGTGCGCGCCCTCGGGCCTGGAAGACGCGGACGTGGACCTTGATTACGTCGCCCAGGTGCTGGAGCCCGCGCTCGGGCCGCTGCAGCCGAAGCTCCCCGGCTGGTTGAGTTCGCTTGAGACCGTCATGCAGTCGGCGTCGCGTTGCCGCCGCCTCAGCGAACTGCTGCACAGCGGCACGCTCGAGCAAGGGCGCAAACTCAAGACTGAAAACTCGGCCCGCTACTTCGACCCCTCGGCCATGGTGGCCTTTGCCCGTTTCAGCTTCATGATCCGGCGGATATTTTTCCGGCTCATGCACGACGATCTGAACGCCATCCAGGATGGCTTGCGCGAACTCGAGCGCCGCGGCATCACCACCATCGATTGCCGCCGCGCGCAATTTTCCTCCGAGGAACCGACCGGCCGTCTGCGCATGATCTGCCAATCCTGGAAAGTCATGTTCCACGCCGAATATTCCTCCGGCCAGCCGTTGCGCATGCTGGTCGATCTCCGAGCCTCCGTCGACGACGCGCTCCAGAACGGGGCGCGCACGAATCCGCTGATCGCGAGCGCCGCCGCCGCTTCCGGAAAATCCGGCGCCAGAACGCAAAAGTAATTTCTGAGCCCCTTGGCAGGCTGCTGAAGAACTTTGATTCAAGCGAGTATTGGGAAGAACACGGCTTCACAGGCTGCTGAAAAACTCAGGGTTTGACTTTGTTTTTGAAGGGGCACGGCTTTAATTGCGCCGCAAGTGACGCAACATCAACGGCGGCGTTAGCCGCTGTGACGCCACCGAGTCAGAGGCCAACTTGCAGAGCCAGAAAGCGACGATGAGCATCAATCGCCCGACCGTCCTGATCCTTGCCAGCGATCCCGCCTTCTCGCGCGAGATTACCGCGCATTGGCCTCAGGATCCTCATTCCAATGGCCCGGAATTCATCGTGCTCGACCAGGGCTTCTCTCGCGATCTTGAGGGCAGCCACTACGATCTCGCGATTGCCGACGCCTCATCCGACAAAAAGAACAAAGACCTGAAGCAGTCGCTCGCCGCCGCCGGCAAGCCTGCCATCCTGATTCACTCCGATTCCGCGCTCGATTTCTATAACATCCACGGGGCCGTTCTCGAGTTGCGCCGCGACCCCGGCCTCTGGCCGCCGATGGCATGCCTCATCGGACGTGAAATTCTCCGCCGCCGCCAAGCCGAGTCTGGCGCCCGCGAAGCCGAGAAGCTCTGCGCCGCCGCCCAAACCGAGGCTACTCTCGGACGCTACATGCTCGAGATGCGAACCAACGTCAACAACGCTCTCACCACCGTGCTCGGCAACGCCGAACTTCTGGTCCTCGAGCCCGGACTGCCCGCCACCGTGCTGGCCGAAGCCGACACCATCCGCAACATGGCGCTGCGGCTTAACGAAATTTTTCAGCGCTTCTCCTCGATCGAAAAAGAACTTTCAGTTGCGGTGCGCGAGTCGGGCAAAAAAGCTGTCCATGCCGCTGCCGGCAGTAACTAAGCGAAACTGTTTTCATAAACATTTCTCGCGAAGTGCGAGCTGGAAAGGGACTCTGTCTTTCACCAGATTTTTGTCAACTTTTCACTCCAGCTTAACTTCCCATTCACATGCCTCTGCTATTCGATGGACTGCGAAATATTTCCTCGCCGTATCGCCACCCGCTCTGGCGGCGATTGGGTAGCACCGGCGAAAACTGCATGAGCACAAAGCTTTCGATCACAGAGAGGAACAAAACATGCATACCAAAGAATGGGTAAAGGCAAGTTGCGCTTCCCTAATGTTGGCTGCGTTGATGATGCACCCAGTGACCGCGCTGGCCCAAAACCCAAAGAGTGACGGGGTTGCCGGCCAGAAGAAAGTTGTCGAAATCGCACCGAGGTCAAGCGCTGAAGTCGCCCGCTACACGCTTAGCGTGGAGGATGCGCCTAATCTCACCCATGCTCAGAAACTCGCTCTGCTCCGCCAGAACATCAAGTACGTCTTCGTTCTCTTCCAGGAGAACCGGTCCTTTGACTTCTACTTCGGCACCTACCCCGGGGCTCGGGGTCTGTTCTCTCAGCCCGCCGCGCAGACGCCTGGTTTTGTTCAGCCGCTCGTCTTGAAGGACGGCTCGGTTGGTACCATCTCCCCCTTCAAGATTCCTCAATCGGTCACCACCGCCCATGGCAAGACGGTGCTCCTCTATCCGGAGGACACGGAATCGGTTGATCACTCCCACTCCGGCATAGACGTCAAGCTGAATCTGAACGCCAAGAACGTCGCCCAGAATAATCGCTATGCCTGGGACGAGGAAGGCCTCTCTGGGACACTGAGCCCCGATGGACTTACCTATACCGGACCGGCGCCGACCGAGATGCAGCAGCAAATGGGCGAGCTGGTCATGAGCCATGTGGACTGCGATACCGTTCCGTTTGTTTGGAACTACGCGGATCGCTTCACGCTTTTCGATAACTTCTTTGACACCGTGATCGGGCCTTCGACGCCAAACGCCATCGCCATGATCTCTGGCCAGTCGGGGGTGACGCAGTGGATCAAGCATCCCGAGCTGGGCCTCAATTACAACAAGACAGGCGCCCAACTGCCCGTTGTCGGCGATCCACAACCCTTCTGGGGGTCCGCTCTGGACGTCTTTACCCCTCCGGGTGAAAGGCAGCCCACTGAGGGCGGGGGCGCTCCGAGCACCAATCCGTCTTCTAATCTGACGTTTGCCAGTTTGCCGCTCTCCTTTATGGGAAACCAGATTGAAAACATCACGGCCAACGATATGAACCCGGCGTTCGATCTCCTGGATATCCAGAAAGACATCAAGAAGATCGCCGGCAGCCCGGATGGGCCGGTCAATTGGGGCTGGTTCCAGGAAGGCTATGATTGGGAGCCGACCGATGGCGCCGGCAAACCCGCATCCAATTACAACTACGTCGCCCATCACAATGGCCCGCAATACTTCGGCTACGAGGCCAACAACCTGAGCGAAACCCATTCGCACCTGAAGGGCCTCTACGATTTCTATACTGCGGTCAACGCCAACGCGCTGCCCTCGGCAGGTGGTGTCTTCTATGTCCGCGGAGGGTATGGCAACAACGATAGCCTGACTCCTCGTTCACCCAGCCCGGCGGTCCAAGCCAATTTCCCCGGCAATGACGACCACCCTGGCTACTCCGACGCACAGATCAGTGAGGCCATGCTGGCCGACTCGATCAACGCGATCGCAAACAGCCCGTATTGGCCGCAGAGCGCCATTATCATCACGTACGATGAAACCGATGGCCTCTACGATCACACGCAGCCACAGATTCGTTCTTGGGATCCGCTTGGAGTCGCTCTGGATCAGGGTCCGCGCATTCCAGCGATCGTGATCTCGCCTTACAGCGTCGTCCACGGAATCTCCCATGAAGCCACTGAGCATGGCTCGATCATCAAGCTTATTGACGAGCTCTTCAACCTAACTCCGCTTGCCGATCTTCCCGACGAAGCCTCGGCACGCGCTCTGGGCGAGAAGACATACGGCCAGAAGTACCTGGGTCCCTCCGACGGCGCCACTCCTGGCGTCGGCGACCTCTTCACTGCGTTTGACAATGCCCGCTTAACAGGTGCAGCGCCGCCCTTGCCAGCCCAGTACGCGGTGATTCCGCCTGCTCAGGTTCTGAGCCTGCCCCACTTCAATGGTCAAGGTTGCCGCGTCCTGCAGATCAACCCGACCGATATCGTCGACGGCGTATTGATCGACCCCGCCCCAGCGGACGTCAATCCTCGTCCAGAAACCAATCCGGGTGTACCGGCACACGGCGGCTGGCCGAACAACTAGCAACCACTTTCGCGGCGGCCGGATTTTCTTTCCGGCCGCCGCATTCTTACTCGCATGTTACCTCTTGGTGTTTGCAAGGAACAGGACCCGCATGAACAGATTTTCCGCACTCCTATTTTCCATTGCATGGCTAATCATCGGAACAACCGCGACGGCCCACGCCGGAGCCACACTCGATCGAATCAAAGCCGCTGGTTCCCTCCCCTGCGGAATCAACATCGAAGAGCCCGAATATTCCACTCGCGACGCGCATGGCAATCACTCCGCGCTCGACTTGGATATCTGTAAGGCAGTGGCCGTAGCCGTGCTCGGGCCAAAAGCCAAATTCACCGTCGTGTCCTTTCGCGACGAGCAGGACGCCCTGAAAGCCCTCAAATCCGGCGAGATCGCGCTTCTTGCCACAGGATCTCCCAATCTCATTGATACAGCCAATACGGGCTTCGGCTTCGCGCGCCCCATTTTCTATGACTATCAGGGCTTTCTCGTGAATAAGACCATGGGAATCGCTTCCCCGAAGGATCTTGCCGGCAAGGTAACCTGTTTCCTCGGCAGCACCGAGATCGAGACCCAGATCGAGAGTTACATGAAGCGCGAGAAGATCAAGTGGCTGCCCCATCCCTTCCAGGAAGAAGGCGAGATGGAAGCGGCATTCATCACCCGCAGCAACTGCGCCGCCATCACTGCCGACGTCTCGCAACTAGCCTATGAGCGAATCGCCTTTAAGAGCATGGCAAAGAATTTTGAAATTCTGCCGGACGTCGTCGGCAAAGACCCGTTGGCGCCCACTTATAACCTCGACGATCCGCAATGGGCCACCATTGTCAACTGGACCGTCGAAGCTTTGATCCAAGCCGAGGAGAGCGGAGTAACGCAGGCCAATCTCGCCGAAATGAAAAACAGCGACGATGAAGTGATCCGGCGTCTGCTCGGCGGACAGCGCGGCTACGGCCAATTTGTCGGACTCGACGATGCTTGGGCTGCCCGCGTCATCGAAGCCGTGGGCAACTATGGCGAGATGTTCGAGCGCGACCTCGGCTCCGGATCGGTGATGAAGCTGCCCCGCGGCGCCAACAACCTCTGGATCCAAGGCGGCCTCATGTACGCGCTCCCCATCCGCTAACAGCCCGAGGTGCAGTGAGACCCCGTTCTTCAACTCTCAACTCGCCAGACTTTGCCATCCCGACCCTGAGCGAAGCCGAAGGGGGAGGGATCCGCATCTCAAGAATTGTCATCCCGAACGAAGTGAGGGATCTGCATTTCGCCGCGAACTCTAGATCGTTCGCTTTGCTCGGGACGACAGACGCCGCCAGCGACAAAAGGGCTATTCCAGGATCAGCGAGAAATCCCAAGCGGCAGACGACCGTGGAATCCCACCCCTCAAGGAAAGCAGGACGCGGCAACCGCCAGGACAGACGGGAACCGGCGGGACAGTCATCCAGAAAGCTACGGAACAGTTTGAGTTAAACTGTAATTGCCAGTCGCGAAGAAATCAGAGCGCGGTGGACTCCAAGATGCGAATTTGGTGGGGACTAAGGCATTTGTCCGGACTCGTTCCATACTTCCGAAGCAGCCGATTGGCGGTTCCTGTTGTCTTAACCGCCTGGTTGCTGATGCTGGCGGGCTTTGCGCGGGCCGAGACGGCCGCTTTCGATCTGGTCGGCCCGAAGGTCGAAGTGCGCGTGCAACGTGAGGGCAAGACGCTGCCCATTTCCGAGGTGCCCAGCCTGCAGGCGGGCGACCGGCTCTGGGTGCATCCGGATCTGCCCGACACTCAATCGGTGCATTACCTGATGGTTGTTGCTTTTCTGCGAGGAGCCACCAACCCTCCGCCGGATTCCTGGTTTACCCGGGTCGAGGCATGGAGCAGACCGGTGCACGAGGAAGGCGTTTACGTAACCGTGCCCCCGGGGGCCGAGGAAGCCCTCGTGCTGCTTGCCCCAGAAACAGGGGGAGCCTTCAGCACGCTGCGGCATACGGTTCGCGGCAAGCCAGGGGCCTTTGTGCGCGCTGCCCAGGACCTTGAGCAAGCCAGCCTCGATCGGGCCCGCTTGGAAAAGTATCTGGATGTGGTTCGCGAGAGTTCCGTGGCTGATCCGGAGCAACTGAAAGCTCGAACCACACTGTTGGCGCGCAGCTTGAATATCCGCCTTGACCAACAGTGCTTCGACAAGCCGAGCGCCCAGCAGGTGCCATGTCTTACCCAGAATTCCGATCAACTCGTGCTGGACGACGCCCACACTCAGACCATCGTTGCTTCTCTGACCTCGGGAGTTTCGACCGATCTGCTGTCCCAGATCAGTTCCACACCCACAGCCCGCGGCGGATACTACAGCCCCTACATTGGCGCGGTGGTGGATGTAGCCCGGATTCTGAGCACGACGCATACCGCGCAGTACCAGTACATCCCAGCGCTGGCATTGCCCGGACAGGACGAACTCAATCTGCGTCTGAATAGTCCTCCGTCTTTTCGCAACCCCAAATCGGTGTTGGTCATCGCTTTGCCGCCGGTTCGCCCGGCGCCGTTGCCTCCGCTCCGGGCCGTGGACCCGGCCCAGGTTTTCTGCGCGGATAAGCCTGCCCTCGTGCTGCCGGTGGACGGTGCTCCCCTGGCCTTCGCAACCGAATTGGGACACAACTTTGTGCTTCACGTGGAGACCAAATCTGGCTCGGGCATTGATCTTCCGGCGCAGGCTGATCCGGCGCACGGCGGATTCCTGGTTGACACCCAGGCGATGCAAGCCAATGCCTCTGACGGGGAAGAGGCCGGGATTCTGCGGGGAGTCTGGGGCTTCCGGCCCTTCGAGGGGCCGCGGTTCCGTCTCCGCAGTTCGCGTCCGGCGCAGTGGATTGTTGCCTCGAAAGATGCCAGCGCGCTCATCGTGGGTAGGGAGGATACTCTCCACCTGCAGGCCGCGGATGCCTGCTGCGTAAGCGAAGTGATGCTGCGCGACGACCGTGGCAAGCTCCTGGCGGCGGAGTGGAAGATTGCCAAAGCCGACGAACTCGAAGTGCAAGTCGGCCTGCAAGAATCGTCTGCCGGATTGTTGACCATGACCGTGAAAAAGTTCGGCTTGCGCGAAGCCGATGAGGTCCTCCTCCACACCTATGCGGAAGCGGCCCGATTCGACGGGTTTACCATCCATGCCGGCGATTCTGAAGGCGTGCTGAGGGGAACGCGTCTGGATCAGGTTATGGAACTCGACGCCGGCAGTCTGCATTTCAAGCCAGGAGCGCTTTCCAGGGAAAATCAGCAGGATGAATTGAATCTCGTCTCCCGGGAGCCTGCAACCGGTGCACTGCTGAAGCCGGGCGAGCCGATCGCTTTTCACGTCACGCTGAAGGACGGCCGCGTCCTGGAACTGACATCAATAGTCGAACCGCCTCGCCCCAGCGTGACCGTGATAAGCAAGAGCGTGCAATACGATCAGACGGCTCCCCCATCCCTGGTGCGGCTCGGCGGCCCCGATGAATTGCCGCAGGAGGCACGCCTCAATTTCTTCCTCAAGACTCAGGTGCCTGAGGCATTTCCCCCGACTGAAAAGGTTGAGGTCGCAACCTCCGACGAGTCGTTTCGCGTCCTCCTGAGTTTCAAAGACGGCAATCTTACGCTGCAGGATTCCAGGACGGTCTTTGCCGTGCTTGATCCCATGAAGCTTCTTGGCCCTTCGGCCTTCGGGCCCCTGAAGTTCCGTCCGGTGACAGCGGACGGCGTTGAAGGAGACTGGCAGCCGCTCATTAATTTAGTGCGTGTCCCCGCTCTCAAAGGTGTGCGTTGCGTGCCCGGACGGGAACGGCAATGCACGCTGAGCGGAGACAAACTCTTTTTGATTGACGAGGTGAGCACAGATCCCGACTTTGCCAACTCGGTCACGGTTCCCGATGGCTTTGCCGAAGCTACACTTGTCATCCCGCCACTGAAAGGAAAGACACTGTACCTCAAGTTGAGAGATGACCCCACAACCGTGGACACTGCGGTCGTGCCCACCCTGGCCAATTCGCAATAGGATTAAACGCGCTCCCACCCAATCCCTGAAGTGCGGGAGTCGCCGGTTGGCCCGGCTTTCGCATCCATATTACTGTCGAGGGTGCCCCATCCTAACGTCGTGCTTTTCGACGTTAGGGTGGGGAATTTGACTTTGGTTTGTCTCACCCTCAGAAGTTTACGCGATCAGGAATTCCTTCGTTCTGAGTTCTTTAATCGTATCCCGCAGCTTGGCCGCCTTCTCAAACTCAAATCGCTTGGCCGCTTCCCGCATATCGCTTTCTAACTTTCCAATGTAAGCGTCCAATTCTTCCTGCGATTTTAGATCAGGAATGCCTTCGGCTTCGGGCCCGGTCAGATCGGTATAGTCGGCGCCGACGATCGCGACGAGCGTCATGTCGAGCGGACGAACGATGGACTCAGGGGTGATTCCGTTTTCGTCGTTGTAGGCCTGCTGGATGGCGCGCCGCCGGTTGGTTTCGTCGAGCGCCTTTTTCATGGAGTCGGTCATGCGGTCCGCATAAAGAAGCGCCCGGCCGTTCAGGTTGCGGGCGCAGCGTCCAATCGTCTGGATCAGCGAACCGGCGGAGCGCAGGAAGCCTTCCTTGTCGGCGTCGAGAATCGCCACCAGCGATACCTCGGGCAGGTCGAGGCCTTCGCGCAGAAGATTGATGCCGATCAATACATCGAACTCGCCTTTGCGCAGGTCGCGCAGAATCTTCACCCGCTCCAGCGTTTCGATTTCGGAGTGCATGTAACGGCACTTCACCCCGACCTCACTGTAATACTCGGCCAGGTCCTCGGACATGCGCTTGGTCAGCGTGGTCACCAGCACGCGCTCGTTGCGCGCGACGCGGTCGCGGATCATGTGCAGCAGGTCGTCGATCTGTCCTTTGACCGGACGTATCTCGACAGGCGGATCAATCAAGCCGGTCGGGCGAATGATCTGTTCGACGACCACACCGGCCGACTTAGTAAGTTCGTAAGGGCCAGGCGTAGCCGAGACATAGACGATCTGGTTAGTGCGATGCTCGAACTCTTCGAAAGTAAGCGGACGGTTGTCGAGCGCCGAGGGCATGCGGAATCCGTATTCCACCAGCGTCTGCTTGCGCGAGCGGTCGCCGTGATACATGCCGTGGAGCTGCGGCACCGTCTGGTGCGACTCGTCGATGAACATCAGAAAGTCGCGCGGAAAATAGTCGAGCAAAGTCGGCGGCGGCTCGCCGGGAAGCCGTCCCGTGAAATGGCGCGAGTAATTTTCGATGCCGTGGCAGTAACCCATGGCCTTGATCATTTCCAGGTCGTACATCACGCGCTGATGGATGCGCTGCGATTCGACCAGCCGTCCTTGCTTTTCAAGCTCCACTTCCCACCACGCCAGTTCGGTCCTTATAGAAGCCACGGCGGAGGCGCGAGTTTCTTCCTTCATCACATAATGCGTTTTCGGATAAATCGGCAGCCGCATGTAACGCTGCTTGACCGTGCCGAACAAAGGATCGATCTGCGAGAGTGATTCAATCTCGTCGCCAAACATCTCGACGCGATAAGCATTGTCGTCGTAGGTGGGATAGATTTCGATAACATCGCCGCGCACGCGAAACGTCCCGCGCCGGAAATCCTCTTCAGTGCGCTCGTAGAGAATTTCGACCAGCTTGCGAGTAATGTCCTGCCGCTTGATCTTCTGTCCCTTTTCAAGAAACAGCAGCATCCCGTAGTAAGCTTCCGGCGAGCCCAGCCCATAAATGCAACTAACCGAAGCCACGATCAAACAATCGCGCCGCTCAAATAAAGACCGCGTAGCCGAAAGCCGCAGCTTATCGAGCTCGTCGTTTACGGTCGCTTCCTTTTCAATATAAAGATCCGCCGCCGGCACATAAGCTTCCGGCTGGTAAAAATCGTAGTAGGAGACGAAGTATTCCACGGCGTTGTGCGGAAAGAAACTCTTGAACTCGTGGTAGAGCTGGGCGGCTAGCGTTTTGTTGTGGGCCATGACGAGCGTGGGGCGGTTGGCGGCCTCGATCACTTTGGCGGCCGTGTAGGTCTTGCCCGATCCGGTGACGCCGAGCAGCACCTGATGCTGCTCGCGATCGAAGACGCCACGGGTGAGGCTGTCGATGGCTTGTCCCTGGTCGCCCTGGGGCTTGTAGTTGCTTACCAGCTTGAAGTCCACAGCTCATTATATGGGAGCCGCAAGAACTGCCTGCGGATGCACTTCCGTGTAAATCATGCTCGTTGGCAGGCAGGCACCTCGGAAGTTTGTACTAAGTGATTTACCCTAGGAACTGAGCAAAACCGCTCAGTGTCCCCGCCCGAAAGCTGCCTGCCATGACCGTCGTAACAGCCTTTTTTCCAGCAAAAGAACGCATAACCCCGAGTTTTTACGCGCAGTTAACAACCGGAGCGCGATTTGGCCGCGTGAATGCAAAGTGAGACGCAGAGACCCGAATCCAGATGCGGCCCGGGATGTGGCTTTGGGAGCCACTTGCCGCGACCGGGGCGCGTCGGTTAGGTGCGTACTTTTATGGAAGACAATTTCATACAGGTGGATCCCCGGGACCGGCAGATTATCGAGCTGCTTCTCCAGGGATGCGACAACTCGGAAATCGCTCGCGATCTGAACATTGCCGAGCGAACGGTCAAAGCGCATTTCAACCGCCTCTTTGTGCGGTTCGGAATCAAGGGTGGCATCAAGCGGGTTAAGCTCGCGACTTTACTTTATAGGAGGCAATTATGGTTGGAGAGACAGCAAACCCCGGCGGACCAAGCGAACGCGAACAACTCATCATTCAACGCGTAGCCGAGGGCTGCAAGAACCGGGAGATCGCCGATTCGATCGGGACCACCGAGCACGTGGTGAAAAATTATTTGCGCTTGATCTACGACAAGCTGGGATTGTGGAACCGCGTCGAACTGGCCCTATGGTATATAGCCCGTCAGAACGAGCAGGTTTATCACGCCTGAGGTTGCGCTACGGATTTAGAAGAGATCGCGGGTGCCCCATCCTTGCGCGGCTTTTTGCGCAAGGGTGGGATTCCATGCGCCCGACGGAAGATACGCTCCGATAGCCGCAGTCAAAGTCCCCGCCCAAGCGGGCCGGACGAGGCACCCTCCGAATTTCAAATGATTGCGATGGGCCGCCCCACCCGCCAGTTTACCTCCCGGAAGTTTCTGGGATTCCCAAATCTGGCAGCGAATTAACGATCCTTACAGTTTCGAGGCTGACGGTGATGACTTGGCCGATTAGGCGAAGGATGTATTGGGGATCGTCGGCGCGATTTGGATCATTCGTGATGCCGCTGCGTTTGTCGGTTGAGACCTGATATTGATCAATCACCCATTCGAGTGCGGAGCGGTTGCCGAGGCGGTAGTCGTAGGTTTCTTTCGGGATTTCGGAGGGGGTTAGGAAATCGTTGTAGATTAGGGTGATCTTGTCTTTGCTTAGGCGCATTTTAGTGACACGGTAATTTAGCTTTTCGCCTGTTTTTCTCTCTGCGTGAGCTTGTATTCGGGCTGCTGCTCGTAGTGGACGTGGATTTCTGTTAGGCGCTGACCGGCTCTGACTAGCTGGCGGAAAACTTCAACATCTTCAACCACGGGGGACACAGAGGACACGGGGGCGAACGGGATGCGGGGGAGTTCACGGCGGAGGTTGGCGGCGTAGCGCTCGCGGTACTCGGGGTGGTGCAGGACGGCGTAGGCGTAGTGGAAGATGTCCCACTTGGTGATGGAGGGGTCGTGGTAGTGGGAGCGGAATCGTTCGAGGGCCCAGTCGGTGATGTTCTCGCGGCGGTTCCGAGGAGGGACGGTGAAAGTTTAGCACCGCTGCGGGAAAAGCATGGATAACGGTGAAAGAACGGAGGGCGGGTCGCCGAGCTTGCCTATCCTCCTGTTCCTCAGCGTGCCCCGTCCAAGCTTCCGCTTGGGCGGGGCCTTTGACTTTTTTCATCACACCCGAGCCGTGACTCCCGTCACAGACTTCCAACCCGCCGTGCGCGACAATGGAGATCTGGTTGGGGCACTGTAGAGTTGTGCCCGTCTCCCAAGACGGACCTCGAAGCGGGTGCCCCACGTCTCGCGGTTTTCGAGACGTGGGATGTCCCAAATCATCTCAGCGCTCTTTGACAAGTTAAGTTGAGGCGATTAGCGGGCGTCAGCCCGCTGCCGAAATCCTGAGCGAACCGGGGTTCCCAGCGCGCCCGCTTTTGGCGCGATGGGGTGGAGGAGCGAAGGATCTCGTTAAGTCCTTATTCCGGAATACTTTACCTGTAAGTCCTTTAAACCCAAAGACCTGGCGGGAATTTCCTCCTAACGGCAATAATAGACTTGACAAACCCACGCCAGTTTGGTATTATTTGATTCATGGAAAGCCCAAAGACATTACAGCAAGCGATTCAATACTTTAGCGAAGAACAGGTTTGCATTGACGCTGTGGCCGCTATGCGTTGGCTTGATGGCCCAAGGTGCCCCGATTGCCACGGAGACGACGCCAAGAATCCATACTACCTCAAGACTCAGAAGCGGTGGAAGTGCCGATCCTGCCGTCGCCAGTTCTCCGTTAAGGTCGGCACCATCTTCGAGGATTCGCCGATCCCGTTGCAGAAGTGGCTCCCTGCTCTCTGGCTGCTCATTAGCTGCAAGAACGGCGTTAGCTCTTGGGAGATTCACCGCGCTCTTGGGGTGTCGCAGAAGTCGGCATGGTTTATGCTGCATCGGCTTCGCCTTGCGCTCAAGACTGGCGTTGTAGGGAAGCTGGGAGGGGTTGAGAGCGGAGGCGTAGAAGTCGATGAGACTTTCGTTGGAGGAAAACTCCGTAACATGCACCGGGATCGCCGAGAGCGATTCGCAGCCAAGAGCGGTCACACCGGCGGCGCAACTGGCAAGGCTATCGTGCAAGGTATCCTCGACCGCGATGAGCGCAAGATTCGCGCAACCGTTGTGCCCGATGTGAAGCGCGAGACTTTACAGAACGAAGTTCTCAACAATGTGAAATTTGGATCGCCTGTCTATACCGATGACGCCGTGCCCTATGATAATCTCCGATGGAAGTACGTTCACGAAACCGTGAACCACGCCGAAGCCTACGTCAATGGCCGTGTACATACCAACGGCATTGAGAATTTCTGGTCGCTGTTGAAACGGAATCTGAAAGGTACCTACGTTGCGGTTGAACCGTTCCATTTGGAGCGGTATGTGGATGAGCAGGTATTCCGCTACAACAACCGCGCCACTCCCGACAATCCACTGAACGATTCCGACCGCTTTTTGTTGGCGCTCTCGCAAGTCGCAAACAAGCGGCTTACCTACAAGGAACTCACTGGCAAGAGCGGAGATGCCGCAACTACGACGCCTGAGCCGTTCTAGTCCCTACTATCGCAAGCGTGGTCCGAAGCCGAAGAGTGTGGCTTAGGGCCGCGCTTTGGCTTTGTGGATCGTTCTGTTTGGTACTGTTCTTCGCGTCTCGCTATTTCGCTCTTGGACACGGTGAGAATCTGGCGCAAACCAGAATTGAATGCCCGCATCTTCTCTGCTGGCGTCGTGTCGGGATCAGGAATAGACTTCATGCGCCCATCATAACGCAAAAGGAAACTGCATGATTAACGAAGGCGCTTTACAACAGTTTTTGGTGATGGCTTTCGAGGGCCTGAAGGAGCTTGAACAGGCTTTGACCGAGACGAATGAGGAGATGCAGATTTTGCTGAAAGCACTTCACGGTTTGGAAGACCCAAGGATTGAAGCTGCTGTGAAACAAGCTCGGGAGGTTCATCGAAGACTGCAAGCGGACAGCGCAGGAAACGTTCATGCCGAATTCTCCAACGCATCCGAATACGATCAAATAATTCAACGGTTGTTAAATGGCGAAGTTTGCTAGTGTTGTTAACAAGTTAAAATG
>PLIC01000212.1 GCA_003139995.1 Candidatus Acidiflorens stordalenmirensis
AAAAGAGGCTGGCCCGGATCCTTCTACTGCTCGCCCAGTTTGGCAAAGAAGGCAAACCCGAGACGGTAGTTCCCAAGATCAGCCAGGAGACGCTGGCCGAAATGGTGGGCACAACGCGCTCGCGGGTCAGTTTTTTCATGAACAGGTTCAGAAAGTTGGGCTTCGTTGACTATAGCGGGAGCGGGCTGCAAGTCCATAGCTCCCTGCTTAATGTTGTTCTCCACGACTAGCGTGACAAATTTGTCGAGGCTGGGGATGTTCTATTCCATTTGGTTACTTGCCGCAGCGCTGGCCGGTTGGGCCGGTGGCAAGATCGCAGGGGACGATGGATTCGGGACCGGGGCCGACATTCTCCTCGGACTCACTGGCGCTTTCGTGGTTCGTTGGTCCCTTGAGAAGATCGGCATTTCCCTGCAAGATGTATACCTGCTTCTGTTCTCGATCTGGGGAGCAGCCGCAATCCCGGCTGCTGTGAGGCTTGGGATCAGACGCCACAATCGGTCAAAAGCGCGATCCCGACTCCAAGGCGATTAGACGTCGCTCATGATGCTCGCATCCAGCTCCCACACGTGTGCTCGCACAGCACGCGGAGAAGTCCGACTATTCGCTCCTGGCTTCGAAGCTCTCGTCTCGCAGAGAATCGAAGGGCGTCTTGCTATTTCCCGTTAGAGTGTTCAGAATTCCGGTCACGGATTACCGAGCTTGCTTTTCGGCTATTGTCCGCTTCACTATTACTCTTACCTTGAACGACGGGGGTACCACGGGATGGGCAGGCGCCGCGAGCCGCGCAAAGAGATCCAAGCGCCGGTGCGCATCTTCGGCACCAACAGCAGTGGCCAAGTCTTCTCCGAGAGGGCGGTTACGGTCAACATTAGCCAGCAGGGGGCCGAGTTGAGCGGTGTCCAAGCCCAGCTCAACCCCGACGAGATCGTCGGTGTGTCCTATGGCCAGAACCGAGTGTACTTTCGCGTCAGGTGGGTAGGCGCGCCAGGCACGCCAAAAGCGGGTCACGTGGGCTTGCTCAACATTTCCCCGGGAAAGCCTCTCTGGAATTTTCCACTACCCTCTCCTACACCCGACGATCACCAGCCACAAGTCGCTGAGCACCGGAAGCACCCGCGGTTCAAGTGCCATAATTCGGTGGAGGTTCATACCAAAGACGGAGCCTCCTTTTGGGCAACCATTTCAGATCTCAGCGTCAACGGATGTTACGTTGAAATGTCGATCCCATTGCCGCCGGGAACGAAGCTGAAAGTGGGTATCTGGATCGGGGAAACCAAGTGCTGGGCGGATTGCGAGGTCGCCTACAGCACAGCGGGACTCGGAACTGGCGTGATGTTCAACAGGATTTCTGAACCGGATCTCGACCGAATCCGGCAATTCCTCGGAACCCTCGCGCCCCTCACAAAGAAGAAGCCGACTTAACGAGCAAAACCTCATGCAATCGATACTCGCTTTCCTGCTACACGGGCGGTTGAAACGCAACCAAGTGTGGGCCGCGTCAGTATTCATGGAGAGCGACTTGGATCGGCTGAATCAGGGGTGGTTTCTGCCGGGCGATCGCGACGGATCTATTCTGCGAGCGCTCAGGCAGTGACTCTTGCCTCAAGGGTTTTCATAAAATCCAGAATCATGTGAATGACGGCCTCACCGCCGATCGCAGTATTGATCATGGTGTGGTAAATGACGCGGTCAGGCCATTCGACGTGGAAATACTTCTGGATGAAATCGGCGCGTTCCCGATCTACGGTATCCACGAGCTGTTCGGCATCCCGCTCACTCTTGCCTCGAGCCAACAAGCGCCGCACCTTATCTTCTCTCGGAGCGTAAAGAAACACACGCAACGTATCCTGACGGTTTTTGAGAAACTGTTGCGCCCCCCTTCCGACGATGACAGAGTTGCCCATTTTCGCCGCGTGCTGAACGACACGTTCTGTAATCTTCAAAATACTTTCGCTGTCGACCAGCTTGAGCTTGGGCGCATTAAGGCTCCCTTCATAACTTCCGCGCATGAACGATTTGAAGAGCCGGTAATACAGGGGATCCGTTCGTTCCTCTCGAACCTCGACGACTGCCTTGGGACATTCAGCAAGCCTTGCGATCTCCTCCGTCAGCAACTGATCCCAAAGCTTCCAGCCAAGCTGCCGGGCAAGCAGTTGAGCGATTTCGCCGCCGCCGCTTCCGTACTCGCGTTCAATGGTAACGATTTTTATAATCTGCGTCATAAACCAGGTCTACGGTTCAAACCCGGACGGCGAGAACGGGGCATGGTCCCAACTGCAGCACCCGATAGGTGGTCGAGCCAAACACCGCCAGATCCAAGGCGCCACGGCCGCGCACTCCCATAGCCACCAAGTCGATGTGCGCTTCCAGGGCGAGTTGGACGATTTGCTGGTATGGCTTTCCGATGCGTACCGCCGTCTTAATCTTGAGCTTCTTCGGTCCTCCCGGTGGAATCAGTTTATCGAGTTGCTTCGTGGCTCTCGCTATGGCCGCTTCCGTCTTGGCCGGACTTGGAACCTCCTCCAACACGTGCAGCAGGGTGAGTTCGGCGTCGTACTCCTCGGTCGCAGAAATAGCATAATTCAAAGCCCGCTCTGAATTCTCGGAGAAATCCGTACAGAAAAGAATTCGGGTCAAGTGGTGGACGTGGCCCCACCCTTTATCTGAAACCACATCTGCGGCCCCAGAGTCGTGCGGCGGGTTACATATTGCCAGCACCGGGCAGGTAGCCGTGCGCATCACCCGGTTAGTCACCGACCCCAGCACCAGGCGGTCATACCCTCTGCGGCCGTGCGTTCCCATGACGATCACGTCCGCGCTCCGCGCTTGCGCAAACGACAGAATACAGTCCGGGGCCACTCCCTGGTGGACCACGAGCTCCGGCTGAATTTCATGGTGGGTGTGATGCTTCACGAATTCTTGCAGTTGCTCCTTGCCACCCTCGCCAAGCACCCGGCAGAACTCCGCATAGTCCCCCGTAGAGGCGACAAAGTCGGCATAAGGATATCGCGATAGTTCTACGATGTGCTGCGCCACCAACCTGGCTCGATAATGCTCGGCCAGCGACAGCGCATGTCGATACGCCCTTATCGAGAACTCTGAAAAATCAATGGGACAAAGGATGAGTTTAATTTCCAGCATGGCTCGCCTCTGACTCTTGTTATCTGCTGCATTACATCAGATTGATTATTACTCCGCTACGCTTAGCAGCCCGTGGAACTCTGGCGCCAAGAACCAGCGCCTAAAGGGCATTCATAACATGGCCCTTGCGGCACGCCTGAAGGCGTGCCCTGATACGAATCAGAGTTTTACCAGGGACTGTTAGCCCACTTCAACGGACTGTTAGCCCACCTCCACCGCACCTCCGCCGCCAGGATCATTCTTCTTCAAAACAAAAGCGAGACAAAACATGATCGCCGCTCCCACACAAAGAACCTTAAAGGTATCGATGTACGCCAGGCTTGCCGCCTGCGCTTGCAGGGATTGGTAAATCCTGGCATAAGCTGTTATTTGTGCCTCGTGTTTGCCCACACCAGAATTAGCCAGGTGCTGAGCCAGGCCGTTAGCCGAATTCATAAAATTGGGATTGTCGACCCTGACGTTCTGCACCAGCCTGGCCTGATGGAATTGCGAACGGCGCGCAATCAATGTGGTGACCAGGGACGTTCCCACGCTGCTTCCCATATTGCGCATGAAATTGACGATTCCGGCGACCGAGTTGTTCTTCTCCGGCGAAATTCCGACATAGGCCACCAGCGTAATCGGCACGAACAGGAACCCCAAACCAATCACCTGGGTAATGCGCAGCCACGTGGCGGCACTGAAGCTGATCTGCAAGTCAATCCGCTTTGTGGAATAGAACATGGCGATGGACAGGGCCAGCCAGCCGAAGGCAATGAGGTAGCGCGCCTGGACTTTCGTTGTCAGTTGGCCCATGATGGGCATCTCAATCAGCAAAACAAGGCCTCCCGCCGAAAGTGCAAGCCCAGCCAGTTCGGAGGTGTACCCCACGAGCGTCTGGAGGAACTGCGGCATCAGGACGAGGCTGCTGAACAGCAAGATTCCGAGGGTGAACATCATTAGGCTCGAACTCGCGAAGTTGAAGCTTTTGAACATGCGGACGTCGATGATCGGGGCTTTTTGATACCACTCCCAGATAACCAGCGAGATCAGGCATACGGTCGCGACGATGACTAAAGGCGTGATGAAGCGCGAGCCGAACCAATCATCTTCCTGACCCTTGTCGAGCAGCACTTGTAATGCCCCGATACCCAGAGTCAGCAGGGCGATGCCAATGTAGTCCAACTTGACCCCAGCCGCCTTGAGCCGGCTCAGATAAGGAGGATCTTCGACAAAGCGCCGCACCAGAAACCATGTGGCCAAGCCGACCGGGAGATTGATAAAAAAAATCCACCGCCAGGAATAGTTGAACGTGATCCAGCCGCCCAGCGTTGGCCCGATCGTGGGTGCCATGATGGCCGTAATGCCGTACAGCGCAAACGCCAAGCCTCGTTGCTGTGGTGGAAACGTATCCGCCAAAATGGCCTGTGCCATCGGCTGCAGCCCACCGCCGCCCGCGCCTTGCAACACCCGGAAGAGAAGAAGAAATCCGAGACTCGGCGCCACACCGCAGAGCAAAGAACTCACAGTGAAGACACCCAGACAGGACATGAAAAAGCGCTTTCGTCCGAAGGCGCCTGCGAGCCAGCCGCTGATCGGCAGGATGATGGCATTCGAGACCAAATACGAAGTTAACACCCACGTACTCTGGTCGTTGCTCGCGCCCAGATTCCCGGCCATATACGGCAGGGCCACGTTAGCGATGCTGGTGTCGAGGACCTCCATGAAGGCCGCCAGCGCCACGACAACGGCAATCAGCCAAGGATTGTACTTGGGCCGCCAAACAGCCTGGTCGATTGTGAGCGCAGTGGAACTCATTGGCGAAACTCATTGCAGGTACACGTCCGGCACCACGTTCATACCTGGTCTCAGCCGGCGATCCTTGTTCTCCCCCGGCTCGAGAACGATCTTCACCGGAATCCTCTGGACAATTTTCACGTAGTTTCCGGTGGCATTCTCCGGCGGAAGTAAACTGAATAGCGGGCCCGTTGCTCCGGCAATGCTGTCCACACGGCCTTTTAGAGTCCTGCCGCTTGAATCCACATGGATTTCCGCTCTTTGTCCAACTCGCATGTGCCTAAGCTGGGTCTCTTTAAAATTGGCGGTGACCCACACTTCATCGAGAGGCACCACGGTCAGGAGTTGCTGCCCGTCTTGAACGTTCATCCCAACCACCACCGTCTTATTCACTTCACCGGCGACCGGAGCAACGATTTTCGTGTATCCGAGATTCAGTTGGGCCTGTTCGAGTAGCGCGCGCTTTTGCTCAACATCCGCAATCAGGGCCCGCACCCGAGCCTGGGTCGACGATACTTGCTGCGGCCCGGTCTCGGCGTATTGGTGGTTCGCGTTAGCTTGCGCCAGGTGGCTTCTGGCCTGTTGGACAAATTGCTGCGCGGCGGACTCAGTGGCGCGGGCTGCCTCTAGCGCCGCAGTGCTGGATTTAGCCGCGGCCAACGCTTGATCGTAAACTTGCCTCGCCACTTCCCGCTTGTCGACGAGTAACTTGTAGCGCTGCAGATCGTCTTGCACCCTCACATCGTTCGCCTCGGCCTCTACAAGCTGGGCATGGGCCGCGGTTACCTGCCTCTCGGCGGCGATGACTCCGGCGTTAGCGTCTTCGATGCCGGACGCAGTGACCTTCAATTGGCTTGAACTGTTCACGGAAGTAATCGGAACCGTGATATTCAGCGATTGGGCCGTCGCTTCGGCGTTGGCGAGATTAGCTTGCGCTTGCGCGACCGCAACCTCATAGTCTTTCGGGTCGACCTCCACCAGCACCGTGCCTTTCTCCACCCACTGGTTGTCGTCTATGTTGACCCGCACCACATAGCCGGAAACACGAGCGCTGACGGGATAGAGGTGAACATCGGCCTGAGCGTCGTCGGTCGATTCGTAGCTGCTCAAGTAGCGCCACAAGAACACACCGGCGACAAGCACCACCACGATGACGGCCAGAATCACGATGTTTCTGCGGCGCTTGGGACTTCGGCGCACCGGCGGCGTATGGGCCCTGTCCGTCAAGGGCGACGGATCGACCGGGGATGGATCGACCGGGGATGCGTTGCCTGTCTCAGACAGTGAACGGGGTGGGTTCTCTTCCGCCATTTTCATTTCCCTCTGAAATATTCCTTGACGCCCTCCTCAGCGATGCCGAGAGCGCGAACCAGAGAAATTTTTGCATAATTATAGTTGTAGAGACTCGAGATGTACTGTTCGTGCGCGCTCGCAACCAGCTCTTGCGATTGCACCACTTCCACGGTATCGGTGACACCCGCGCTGAAACGATCGCGCGACTGAACCAGCGTCTGTTCCGCCAAATCAATGTTGCTGCGCGCCACATTCACCAGATCCGCCGACGTTTGCAGGTTCAGCAATGCCGCGCGCACGTCGGAGTCGATCTGCGCTCGCAGATTCTCCAGGCGCTCGCGGCTCTGCTCGAGTTTCGCATCGGCCTGCAAAACATCACCGTGAACGCTACCGCCCTGAAAGATCGGAATCGACAGCGTTCCGCGTACGTCGGCTACCGGCGTTGCCGTGGAGGGATGCGCCCCTCCCAACCCATAATCCGCGTCCAGGGAAAGCGACGGGAAATAGCCGGCCACCGCGGCCTTCCGGGAGAATTCCGCTGCGTGTACCTCGCTCATTGCCGCCTGGTAATCGGAACGCGAAGCGTATGCACATTTCAGAGCCTCATCAACGGTGATGCCTTCGAACGGCTGGTACGGCGACTTGTCCGTGAAGTCGAATTCCTGTCCGGGAGCCAAGCCGATCACGCGCGCCACGGTCAGCTTCTGTATGGCGAAGTTATTCCTCGCTTGGATCAACTGTTGTTGCCGCGTCTGGAGCTCGACCTTGGCACGCAGGCCGTCGATGTCCGGCGAAGTGCCGGCATTCACCTGATCCGTTGCCTGATCGTAGACAGTCTGTGCCGTCTTGACCTGCGCTGCTGCCGTTTCGATGCGGGCTTCGTCGGCGATGGCCTGCAGGTAGGTATAGCCCACGGCTAGCACAACCAGATCGCGGGCGTCCTTGAAGGTATAGCCGGCGGATTTCAAGCTCTGGCTGGCCGCGCGAGCAGCGTTGATCGACTTCCAATCGAACAGGGATTGGGTCGTATTGGCACGTGCGTCAAAGTAAGAGAAAGGGCCAACCGATGGCGAGATATGCAAGAGGTTAGCGAGACCGGCAAAGCCGAGCTCATCGACATTGAGTTTCGACTCCGCCACGTAAGGCGCCGCCGTCACGTGCGGCAGGAGAGCGCTTAACTGCTCCCAGCGCTGCCCTCGGGCCGAGCCAACGTCCGCATGCGAAAGCAGCAGTCCGAGATTTTGCTTCAATCCGCGGTCGATGGCGTCGCGCAACGAAAGCGGCATAATTCCTGGAACGAGCTTTGCCGGCACGCTGCCGGCGAACGGGCTCACTCCATTTGTTCCGGGGATGGCCTGGCCCGGAGTGCTCGAACCGGGTGTTGCCTCGGTTTGCGCAAGGGATGTTGCTGCTCCACAAATCAAGACTCCGGCCAACAGGAAAACGCGGCGGCGTTCGTAATTGAGTCTCAAGGGAGTCTCCTGGCCCCGACTTTTCAGGCGTCGGTATCGAGGGGCAATATCCTAGATGAATTTCGTAGCCCGCACAATGAATTCTTTCGTGAAAAAGTTCCCGCCGGCGCGCGGCGCGCTTATACTACCCGCATCGAAAATTTCCGAATCCGGGCATTCTTTCTGATAATCGAACTGCTTAACTATGTGGCCTCACATCGATGTTTAGACGCAAGACTCGAACGGCGGCGGCTCAGATAAATAAAAGGTGACCGAGCATGGCAGAGAGGGTGAGTTCCAAGGCAATGCAAGACGTGCAGGAAGAAGGCGTGTTGAAAGCTGTCTCCAGGCGCGACTTCATCAAAGGCGTCATCAGCAGCGGTGTGGCCGTCTCCTCCGCTGGTTATCTTTTTCGCGCCTCCTCTATACTGCATGGCCAGCAGTTGGCTGCCGGCGTGGGCGAGCGCCTCATCACTCTCAACGTTAACGGTCAGCAACGGCGCGTCGATGTCATGAAGCAAGAGACGCTCGCATGGACGCTGCGTTACAAGCTGGGACTGACCGGCACAAAACTCGGCTGCGACCGCGCTGAATGCGGATCATGCAGCGTTCTTATCGACGACATCCCGCACTATTCGTGTTCGGTACTCACACACACTGTGCGTGGCCGGAAGGTTTTGACCATCGAAGGTCTGGCCGCCGAAGACGGAACCTTGCATCCTGTGCAACAAGGTGTCATCGACGAGCAGGGATTTCAGTGCGCGTTCTGCATGCCCGGCTTCATCATGACCGCGGTCGGATTTTTGAAAACAAATCCCAATCCCACGCGCCGGGAACTGGCGCACGGTGTCTCGGGAAATCTCTGCCGCTGTCAGGATTACGACAAAATTCTGACGGCGTTGATGCGCGGGGCGGAAAATATGCGGAGGTCTTCGCTTGGATAACGACAATCAACTCGCCGACAACAAAAAAGATAACAAAAAACCTGCCGACCCCACCAAGGCTGCCGAGCGCACCTACGGCGCCGGGTACAAACTGATTGGCAAGAACTACGAGACTCCTGACCTCTATGCCAAGGTCACGGGCAATGCGAAGTACGCTGAAGATTTTCGCGCCGAAGGCATGCTGTTCTGCAAACTGCTGCTCAGTCCAATGCCGCATGCGCGGGTAAAGCGCATCGATGCGAAAGCAGCGCTTGCCATGCCCGGCGTCAAAGCGATTCTCACAGCCGATGACCTTCCCGCCCCAGCCGATACGCTTACCGACAATGGCACGGTGATCAAGGCCAGCAAGTGGGGCGAGCGCGGTCTCACGATGGAGCCGGTTTATCAGGGCGAACCGGTTCTCGCCGTGGCTGCAGTCGACGAACTTACCGCGGCGGAAGCCATCGAGAAAATCGAAATCGATTTTGAACCGCTCCCCTTTGTGATCGACCCGCTCGAAACTTTGCGGCCGGGTGGTCCCAACCCGCGAACGGATGGCAACGTCTGGACCCGGCCGGCGGCGGCCGGTTCGTCGTCTGGCTCGCCACCCAGTCCGGGCACGCCTGCAGTTACGGAACTCAAATGGACCAAGGCTGACTTCGAAGAGGAAAAGCACGGTCGTCTTCCGATGGGCAAAAGTCCCGACGAATGGACATACGGCGACCTCGATTCAGGCTTCAAGAATGCGGCACTCGTTCTTGACGAGACCTTCGTCACTCCTGATACCAGCCATCAGACGCTCGAAACCCGCAGCGCGCTGGCCTATTGGCAAAACGGCAAAGTCTACATTTACACAGGCACGCAAAGCACCGCGCAAACACTGCCTGCGATCGCGCGCTGGCTGAACATTAGTCCCGACAATATCGTTTTCATCAGCGAATACACCGGAGGCGGATTCGGCAGCAAGATCACGGGTGGAGTAACCATGATCATCCCCGCGCTGCTGGCGAAGAAAACGAATGCTCCAGTGATGATGCGTATCAGCCGCGAGGAGGAGACCTTCATCGGCCGCGCCCGTCCCAGCTTTCAAGGGCGGATGAAAGTCGGCTTCTCAAAAGAAGGACGGATCACGGCGCTCGACATGTTCGTCATTTGCGACAACGGTCCCTACGATGCAGTCGGCGATGCTCCTTCCTCGGGACGCATCGTCTCGCTGCTATACCAGCCGCAGGCTATGCGCTGGCGCGGGTTGACGGTGTTGACAAACACACCACCGCGGAGTGCGCAGAGTTCCCCGGGCGGCCTGCAGGGGATTGTCATTATCGAGCCCATCATCGCGAAAGCCGCGCGCAAACTGGGAGTTGACCAGGTAGCGATCCGCCGCATCAACTGCCCCGAGGGCAAAGCGCCGTTGGGACCAGTACTGCAGGGGAAACGTCAGTACGCCACCAGCGCATTCCTGAAAGAAGCGCTCGACCGTGGCGCGGAACAGTTCAAATGGAACGAGCGGGTCGCGCGTACTCCGAAAAGGATAGGCACGAAAGTTCGCGGCGTTGGCGTTTCGCTGAGCTGTTACGCTGGCGGCACCATAGGATTCGACGGGCTTCTCGTCATCAAACCGGATGGCCGGATCACCTTCCAGTCTGGAATCGGCAACCTGGGAACCGAGTCGGTAATCGATGTACATCGCGCGGGGGCAGAAGTTCTCGGCGTGCCGTGGGAAAAATGCAACGTAGTCTGGGGCAACACGTCGAGAGGTCTTCCGTTCACCTGCGTCTCCGGCGGAAGTCAGACGACGCACGCCATGACGCGGGCAGCATACGCGACGGCGATGGCCGCTAAGCAGAAGCTTCAGGAAATCGCGGCCAAAAAACTCGGTGGCAAGCCAGAGCAGTACGTGGTAGCGAACGAACGCGTTTTCCGCAAAGGCGGTGGCACCGGCATGACTTTGGCGCAGGCCGCGAAGCACGCGATTGAATTAGGCGGCATCTACGATGGCCATGAGGCGCCAGCCGATGTCCACAAATTGACCAAGGCGTCGGTCGCGGCGTTAGCCGGACAAGGCTTGGTGGTGGCCGCCAAGGACAACTACCCACGCGATGGTTCGACGTATTCCTACGTTGCCAGCTTCGCCGAGATTGAGGTCGATGTCGAAACCGGCATGTACCATGTCGTCGATTTTCTCGCCTCCGCCGATGTCGGAACGGTGATCCATCCCCGGGCGCTCGGCGGACAGGTGCTCGGCCGTTCGACGCTCGGCATCGGCCATGCGATTGGCCAGAAATGGGTGTTCGATCCGCGCTACGGCGAGATGCTCTCCAAGCGCTTCTACCAAAGTAAACCGCCGACGATTCTCGATGTGCCTGTCGACATGCAGTGGACTGCGCTGGATATTCCGGACCCGGAGACGCCGGTCGGCGCTCGCGGTGTCGGCGAGCCCCCGGTTGGAGGCGGCTGCGCTTCGATCCTAAATGCCCTATCGGATGCATTGGGAGACGAGATTTTTCAGCGTGCTCCGGTGAACGCCGACACGATTCTGACCTCGCTCGAAGCGGGCCGGCCGATGCAGCATCCGCTCATGGCCCACATTTAATGGACGATATTTGATCGGGATTTGAAGGAGAGTTATGGCTGTCATACGAGACGTAATGGCCGCTTTCGAGTTGTATCAGCCGAGTTCGGTGGCCGATGCGCAGAAACTTCTCGAACAGCATGGACCGGATGCCTGGGTGCTGGCCGGAGGGCTCGACAGCCTCGACTGGCTGAAGGATCGAATTAGGAAGCCCAAGGCTGTGGTCGATCTGAGCGGGATCGCGGAACTGCGGGGAGTTCGCACCACGAATGACGGTAACGACGGTATCGAGATCGGCGCCATGACCACGCTCACTGAAGTAGTGAATCATCCCGTCATCAAGCAGAAGTACGGTCTGCTGGCCGAGAGCGCGGAATTGGTGGCGTCGCCGCAAATCCGCAATCAGGGAACCATCGGCGGGAATGTTTCGCAGGACACGCGCTGCTGGTATTACCGGGGCGGTTGGCCATGTTACCGTGCCGGCGGCAATATTTGCTATGCCGATACGCCGGAGGGCCGCAACCGCGAGCATGCGATTCTGCACGCCGACCGCTGTGTTGCGGTGAATCCCTCCGACTCAGCGCCGGCCTTGATTGCGCTGGACGCCAAGTTCGTTGTGCGCACGCCCAAGGGTGAGCGCGTGGTGGATGCGGAGGATTACTTCATCGGCCCTGACATCGACATTACACGGCTGCATATTTTACAGCCTGGGGATTTGCTTACGGCCATTCGTATTCCGTCCACGTGGGCGAGGGCGCAATTTTACTTTGAAAAAGTGCGAGACCGGAACGTTTGGGACTTCCCGCTCATGAACGTGGCCTCGGCCATGGTGACATCGGGAGACAGAATTGAGCGCATCCGCATCGCGGTGAACGGCGCCGCCGCACGTCCGTTGCGGTTAAAGGCAGTCGAAGATGCAGTTCGCGGCCAGCCGCGGAACACGGCAACGGGTGAGATGGCGGGAAGACTGGCCGTGCAAGGAGCGGTCCCATTGCAGTTCAATGCCTACAAGATCCCGCTGATGAGAAATCTGGTGAAGCGCGCCGTAAGCGGAGTTGAGGAGGCGACATGGGCTTCTTAGAGTGGGCCACGAGTCCGTGGGGGCAGAGTGTCCCGATCCATATTGCCTGGTTCTTGATCTGGGTTGCGGTGATCGCAGGGCTGCTGTTCCTGATCGTTCACGCCACTTGGTTGCGGTATTTCGCCAAGCCCAAAGAATTTGCGGACGACGCTTCTTCCAAGGTCTCTGCGCAGCTGCCCAAACGCGTTCCGCGGCACTCGCTGGTGGCGCGGCTTTTTCACTGGATCATGGCAGCGTCCATGTTGACATTGCTGTTCACCGCTTTCCTTCCGAAGGTGGGCATCCAGTTTCCCTGGGTAACCTATCACTGGATCGCTGGCGCCGTGTTGACGGTTGCAATCGTGTTTCACATCGTTCATGCCTCCTTCTGGCTGGACTTTTGGTCGATCTGGCCTGACAAAACCGATCTGGAAGATGCACGGAGAAGGGTTCTCCGGTTTGTCGGAATGTCCGCGCCACCGCCGCGAAAGTTTGCCAAGTATCCGCTGGAGAACAAGCTCTTCCACGGCGTCATCATCTTGTGCGGTCTGTCGGTGATCGTTACCGGCGTCTTCATGATGTTTCGCGTGCGTACGGTCTTTTTTCCCCGGAATCCGTATCTGTTCAGCGATATGACTTGGGGCCTGATGTACGTGCTGCACGGGCTGGCGGGCGTGGGACTGATTGCGCTAATAATGATGCATGTCTATTTCGGACTCCGGCCGGAGAAGCTCGCGATCACGAAATCGATGATCTTCGGCTGGATGGATCGCGACTTTTATCTGCAAGAGCACGATCCCAAGCGATGGATGGTCGAGACATCTTCTTCGTCGTCTTCTTTGCCATCGACATCCAACCGGGTAGAAGGTCGAGGGCTAACCGATGCTGGCTGAGATCTCGAATCGTTGTGAAGCTGTGGAAGAGTGCTACGAGTTTATGCTGGCCTACGCAGCCCAGGGGCTGCCGAGTGACCAAGGCAGCAAATCAGGTGGACAAGTCCGTGAGTTCTTGCAGCGCGCCGTGAAAGCCCTGTGGGGGCTCGCGGAGACCTGTGCGATGGCAGTCAAAGAGGAAGGCCTTGAGCCAGCCGACAAATACCTGGCGTTCTTTGCGATGCTCGATCGCGACGCTCGTGATTCTCTCGCCGCCATTGAACTGGTCCTGGCCCAACCCGCCATCAGCTCCCAGTTGATTGACAATCTCAACGCTTCAATCCATCTCCGCGCGCTGCTCACCGACTTGTTTCTCTTGGGAGACATACTAAGAGCGGCTAACAAAACCACCCCAAGCACAGCAGATTGATCATAAGTATGTTCAGTAAAGCCGTCCTCGATCACTTCCGCAATCCGCGCAATGCCGGCGACCTCGCCGGCGCGACAGCTATCGTTGAAGTCAGCAACCCCGCCTGTGGAGACGTTCTCAGGCTTGCGGCACGCGTCGAAAATGGGCGCATTCTCGAAACCCGCTTTCTTTGTCGCGGCTGTGCTACCTCGATCGCCTGTGCTTCCTTTCTCACGGAGCAAGTCTCCGGGCGTACTCTGGCGGAAGCGCAGAGTCTCACGCAGAACACTCTTTCGGAGGCACTAGGAGGACTGCCCGCTGCCACGCTTCATGGCGCGCAGCTTGCGACTGAAGCACTCGCCGCGCTTCTTTCGAAGCTCTTGCCAAGCACCCACTAATCGGCGTGTGCCCACACCACTAACCGGCGATTGCAGGGCGCGACTCTGCTTTCAATCTTTTGTGCTCCGGCAAGCCGGCGTTCCGGCGTACGGCAATCAACTCCGCGACAATGCTGATGGCAATCTCTTCGGGTGCCAGAGCGCCGATCTCGAGACCAATCGGCGCATACACGCGCTCGAATTCCTCGGACCTGTAGCCCTCGTTTTCCAGTGCTTTATACACAGAAAGAACTTTCCGCTTACTCCCAATCATCCCCACGTACCTTGCCTCGGTACGCACAGCCCACGCCAGCACCCGCATATCTTCCTTGTGTCCCCGCGTAACGATCACCAGATAGCTTGCCGCGTTCGGTCTTATTTTCTCAAATGCTTCTTCGTAGCTGGTGAAAATCTCCTGCGCCATCGGAAAGCGAACGGCGTTCGCAAACGCCTCGCGCTCATCCACCACCGCTATGCCGAATCCCACGGCGCTAGCCGTTCTCGCCATAGCCATGGAAATATGCCCACCGCCAAAAAGATAGACCACTGGCTGCGGCAGAATTGGTTCCACAAAAACTTCCAGCGTGCCACCACAAATTAACCCGTTGTCATAGCTCGCTTCATTGTTCAGATTGAAAACCATCTTGCGTGGCGTTTCCTTGCTCATCACTTCCTTCGCAGCCGCCCAAACGTCAGCCTCCACGCACCCGCCACCGATCGTTCCCTCAATCGAGCCATCTTCGCGGACAAGCATTCGCGAGCTCTCATAGCTGGGGATCGAGCCGTTCGTGTACACGATTGTAGCCAGAGCCCCGCGCCGCCCTGCCCGCCTCATCCTTACAACCTCTTCAAATAGATCCACGTGCCGCCTCTGCGCTGCCCATTTATTCTAGTTTTGCAGGTGCCGCTAAGAACTTCAACTAGTCCCCAAGAAATTCGCGTTCGAAGTGGTCAGCCGGGTATACCTTCGGGCACGCCGGAGCCAGAGATCAGATCTACCTTGCCAATCGCTACAGCAGCTAACCCGCTTTGATTCCGAAGCTCAGACACGTAGATATCAATTCGGCTCCCTCCGGTTTGCCCATCATTCGACCGGGAGGGCGGCTGGAGGCTTAGTCGAGCGCTTTGTGGAAGCGGAGCACAGCGATCGTGAGCAGGCTGATTCCCAGGGCGGCCATGGCGAACATCTGGGGCCAGAGAATCTCCATGCCCACACCTTTCAGATAAGTGCCGCGGAGCACGACTAGAAAATAGCGCAACGGGCTGAGATAGGTGAGATATTGTAGCCACTGCGGCATGGTGCTGATGGGGAATCCGAAGCCAGAGAAAGTTATGGCGGGCATAATAAAGAAGAAGGCAGTGACCATTGCTTGTTGCTGGGTGGAGGAGACGGTTGAGATCAAAAGGCCCACGCCCAACATGCACAGCAAAAAGAGAACGGCGCCAGCGAATAACACCAGAATCTGACCGCGAAATGGAACCTGGAACCAGAGCGTTCCTACAGTGCCAATCAGCGAAACATCGAAGAGGCCAATGAGGAAGGAGGGCAGCGTCTTGCCGAGAATAAACTCGGCCGGGCGGATGGGCGTCACCATGATCTGCTCGAGCGTGCCGATTTCACGTTCGCGGACCACGGCAAACGCGGTTAGAACAACCACGAGCACGAGAGTGAGACTGCCGATAACTCCGGGCACGAAAAACCAGCGGCTCCTGAGGTCGGGGTTATACCACGGCCGCGGTTCGAGCTGCACCGAGGGGATTTCCTCCAGCATTTGCGGTGAGATGCGGTAGATACGGTCTTTCTGGTAGTCCTGGGCGAAGCCGAGAGCGATCTGCGTGATGTAGCCGGAGGCGATCAGGGCGGTGTTCGAATTGGTCGCATCGACGATCACTTGCAGGGGCGCGGTCTGGCCCTTACGCAGGTTCTGGGCGAAACCGGCATTGATCTCAAGACCGACGGTAGCCTTCCCTTGATCGATGAGATCGCCGAGCTGGCGGTAGTCCGTCAGTTGACGTTGCACGTCGAAATATGGGCTCGAAGTAAAACGAGAGATCAGTTCGCGGCTTTCCTGGCTGTGGTCGAGATCGAGGACAACGGTTGGAACGTGGTGAATCTCAAAAGTGGCGGCGTATCCGAAGACCAGCATCTGAATGATCGGCGGAGCGATGAGCACGAAGCGGGTGCGCTTGTCGCGGAAGACCTGGATGAACTCTTTGATCAACATCTGCTTAAGGCGCGCCAGCATAGCTTCTCCTCTCCTTTACGCCAGCCGCTTGTGGAACGCGCGGGTGGCAAGCACTGCCAGCACGAGTGCGAACACCGTTAGGGGAACCAGGTCGGCGTAGAGCAGGGCTGCGGGCGTCCCCTTGAGAAATATTTTTTTCAGTACGGAGACGTAGTAGCGCGCCGGCAGGATGCGAGTGATCCACTGCAGCACCACCGGCATTTGCTCGATCGAAAATAAAAATCCCGAGAGCAGGAAAGCGGGAAGGAAGGTGATGAGCAGCGCGATTTGACTTGCCGCCAGTTGACTTCCGGCGATCACGGAGATAAAGAATCCGAGCGCAAGCACGACCACCAGGAACATGGCGGAACTGATAAGCAGAGTTAGAAAAGAGCCGCGGAAGGGAACTTGGAACCAGTAGATGGCGATCAAGGCGCAGACAATGACGTCGAACATTCCGATGGCGAAATAGGGCGCCAGCTTACCCAGCATGATCTCCAGCGAAGTGACGGGAGTTGAAATCAATTGCTCCATGGTGCCGCGTTCCCATTCGCGCGCAATGGTGAGCGAGGTGAGGAAGGCCCCGATCACGGACATGACCAGGGCCAGCACGCCGGGAACGATGAATGCGCTGCTCTCGAGATCTTCGTTGTACCAGGTGCGGGTTTCAACACTGACGGAAGCAGGCTGGGCGGGTTGGTCGTGGTTGCGAAGCCAGTCGAGTTGGAGGTCCGACGAATAGCCCTGGACAACGGCTTGGGCATAGCCGATGAGGACATTGGCGGTGTTGTCATCCGTGCCGTCGACGAGCGCCTGCACCTGGACTGGGCCGCCGTCGTGCAAGCGCTCGGAGAAATCCCACGGGACGACAATCCCCATTCTGGCATGGCCGTCGTCAAGCGCTCTGGTTAGTGCGGGATAATCGTTCACGACCCGCACAATATCGAAGTACGCACTGGCCTGGAAGCGCTTCAAGAGATCCTGGCTCTGCTGGCTGCCGTCGCGGTCATACACAAAAATGGGCAGGCCCTTGAGATCGAGACTGACACCGTAACCAAACAGCAGCACCAGAATCACCGGCATAATCACGACAATGATCAGGCTGCGCGTGTCGCGGAGGATCTGGACAACCTCTTTTCTAGCCACGGCCAGGAAGCGGGTGAAGCTCATGCCTTCCGTTCCTTTCCCGAATCGCGCTCGGTTGTAAGAGAAACGAAAACGTCTTCCAAACTGGGACGTATCTTCTCGATATGGCCAACGGTGATGCTGTGATCCGACAGGTACTTCTTAACCTGCGGGATCGCGGCGGCAGCATCGCGCACGACCAGGTGCAGAGCGTTACCGAAAACCGCGGCATCGATCACATCCGGAGCGGATTGCAGGACTTCCACTGCGTTGCCCAGGGGCTCGCACTCGATCAGCAGGAGTTCGCCTTTCATCGAGTCCCGCTTCAGTTCCGAAGGCGTGCCCAGAGCGACTATCTTTCCGCGAAAGATCAGGGCAAGACGGTTGCAGTATTCGGCCTCTTCCATGTAATGGGTGGTTACGAAGACGGTCACGCCCTCCTCCGCCATGTGTTGAATCAGGTCCCAGAACTGGCGGCGTGAGATGGGATCGACTCCGGAAGTGGGTTCATCCAGAAAAATGACGGGCGGTTTGTGCAACACCGCGCAGCCCAGAGCGAGGCGTTGCTTCCACCCTCCGGGAAGCGTGCCGGTAATGAGATTCTCCTGGCCTTTGAGGTTCGCCATCTCCAGCGCCCATTCGATTCGCGCTTGGAGCTGGTTTGAAGGCACACTATAGAGGCCGGCGAACAGGCGTATGTTTTCGATCACCTTAAGATCGTTGTAGAGCGAAAATTTCTGCGACATGTAACCAATGTTCTGGCGCACGGATTCGGGTTCACGGCCGACGTCGTATCCGGCGACCCGCGCGCGGCCCGATGTAGGCGTCAGCAGGCCGCAGAGCATGCGGATGGTAGTGGATTTGCCGGCGCCGTTCGGTCCGAGAAAGCCAAACACCTCGCCTTTGCGGATGTCGAGACTGATGTGATCGACGGCAACAAAGTCACCGAACTGCTTGACCAGGTTCTCGATCACAACAGAATTGTTGTCCTCAGGCATGGAGTGACGCTCCACTGCCACTGCTGACCGCATCGATGAAGAGATCTTCGATAGTGGGCGTGACTTGCTGAATCGCGTCGAATGGAATGTGCGCGTCCTTCAGCCGTGCCTCGAATTCGGGGATGCGGCGGCCGGCATCGTCAACCACGACGTGCAGGCCGTCACCGGTCAGCACCAGACTTGAGATCCCCGCCGCGTGCTCGAGTTGGTCACGCGATCCGCGTGGGTCGGACGAGGTGACCGACAAGACGCCTTTGCCCAGCTTGGCTTTGAGATTCGCAGGGGTGTCGCAGAAGAGCAGCTTACCTTGATGGAGTAAGGCGACGCGATGACAGCGCTCCGCTTCGTCGAGGTAAGCGGTAGAGGTGAGTATCGCCACACCTTCCGAGGCCAGTTCATAAAGGATGCGCCAGAAGTCGCGGCGCGAAACGGGATCGACACCGGTGGTCGGCTCATCCAGCAGGATCACCTTGGGGCGGTGAGTGAGCGCGCAGACCAGCCCGAGTTTTTGCTTCATGCCGCCGGAAAGTTTCCCGGCGAGACGCTTGCGGAACTCTCTCATACCGGCTGCCTGCAACAGTTGTGCGGAACGCTCTTCGCGGTCAGTCTTTCTCACTCCGAACAGGTCACCGTAGAAGCGAATGTTTTCGTCGACGGTGAGGTCTTCATAAAGCCCGAAGCGCTGCGGCATGTAGCTGAGATGGTGCTTGGCGCCTTCAGGATCGTGAACGACGTCGAAGCCGCCAACACTGGCTGTCCCTTCATCGGGCGGCATGATGCCCGCGAGCATGCGGAGCGTGGTCGTTTTCCCCGCACCATCGGGGCCGACCAGGCCAAAAATTTCTCCGGAGCGCACGTCAAAGCTTGAGTGATCGACAGCGCGCACGCCCGGAAAGCTCTTCGTAAGCCCCTCGGCGACGATCGCGGCTTGCGCCTGGTCAGTCATTACCTCTCCGGCGTTGTTCCTGGTTGGAGTGTGTTGACGCCGGCGAGATCGATGTGAGCGTCCGCAGGCATGCCGGGTTTGAGTTCGTGATTGGGATTGTCGATGTCGATCTTGATGCGATAGACGAGGGTGACGCGTTCTTTGTAAGTTTGAACACTTTTGGGTGTGAACTCGGCACTCGAGGAGATAAATGAGACACGTCCAAGGTACTGCTTGCCCGGATAGGTGTCGGTGGTGATGGTTGCTTCCTGGCCCCAGCGGATGCGGCCCAGATCGGTTTCAGCGATATACGCGCGCAACCATATGTGATCGAGGTCGGCGAGAGTGACGACCGGAGTGCCGGGAACGACCACCTCTCCGACTTCAGCCTGGCGCACCGTGATCACACCGGCAGAAGGGGCGTGGAGGGTTGTGTAGTCCAGGTTGACTCGCGATAGACCCAAATTGGCGTGGGCTTCCCTGAGATTGGCGCGAGCGATCACGATATCTTCTTTGCGGCTGCCTTCGACGGCTTCGTTGTAGCGCTGTTGCGTTGCCCGGAAAGTCGCCTCGGCGCGCTTCAGCGCGGTGTCCGCGAGGTCGCGGTCCTGGGCGGAAACCTCATCTTTGCGGAAGAGGCGTTGGGCGCGGTCGTAGTCGAGTTTCTTCTCCTGCAGATCGGCTTGTGCATCGAGCATGGTTTGCTGCGATGCCTTCACTTCCTGCTCGCGGGTTCCAGCGAGCGTGAGCGCGAGGTTCGATTCGCGCACGTGCACACTGGCCTCGTCGATCCGGACCTTCTGCTTGTAATCGGCGTCATCCAGGCGCGCGAGCAACGCGCCTTGCTCAACCGACTGGCCTTCCTCGACAGGCAGATCGACGATGCGTCCCTGAACCTTGAAGCTCACCAGGCTCTCGTGCGCTTCGATATTGCCCGAAAGCGTAATCCGATTTTCGGGCCCCGACTTTTTGGTCAGACGCGGATAAAAATAGACGCCGGCGGCGATCACCGCAGCCAGCAGGATCAGAATAGGTATAAGTCGTTTCATGGCTTCAAACCTCGCGGGCGTGAACATTAGATCGCATAACCCTGGATCACAGCCCGGTCGACAAATCGCTTACGGATTCTTCAGATACTGCCCAATATTGTTCTCCGTATCCCCCACGGCTCGCGCCAGCGCGAACTTTGCGTCAGCGTGGCTCGAGACGGCAAGAATGTAATTCTCCTGTGCGCGGGCGAGTTCGTCTTGGGCAGTCACCACTTCAACGTTATTGGTTGTACCCGACTGGAAACGATCCTGCGCAAGTTCGAGTTCACGCTCCGCGAGATCCTGCCCTTCCTTGGCGACAGCGACCTGTTCGGCCGCGGATTCGAGATTCAGCAGCGCATCGCGGATTTCCTCTTCGATGCCGCGGCGCAAATCGGCGATTTGATCGTCGATGCGTTTGACGCGGCTGGCAAGTTCCTGCGCCTCGCCGCTACGATCGCGATCAAACACCGTAAAGTCGATCTGGCCTTGAATGATGCCTATGCCCTGCACGCCTCCAATGCTGCGGCCAAGTTCGCCATAGTTCCCGTTGACGCTTAGCTTCGGATAGTAGCGGGCACGGCTGGCGCGTTGCTGCTCGACCAACCCCTGGCGCTGGCTGGCAAGCGACAGGTAATCGGGGCGCGCTAGGAGTGCCGAGGGAACAAGGCTCTCGGCTTGAGGCTGGACTAAGGGCTGATAGCGGAGCGGCTCCGCGAGTTCCAAAGGCGTGCTCGGCCTCATGCCCAGGTTACGTGCGAGAGCGAGCAGCGATTGTTTGTATTGGTTCTGCGCGACCAGCAGAGCCTGCTTGTCATTCGCAAGCTGTACCTGCGAGCGCAGCACATCCACGCCTGTCGCGGTCCCAGCGTCGTGCTTGTCTTTCGCGAGCTTGTACAAGACATCCGAGTCGGTCACCCGGGATTGGGCGGCATCGACACGCGCCGCGGCAGACTGGGCGTTGAGATAGAGGCTGGCAACGGCACGGATGATGAGATCGCGCGCATCCTGATAATCCATTTTGCCGGCATCAAGGGCGCGTTCGCTGGCTTTCCACCCGCGGTAACTCTGAAGATCGACGATGTTCTCCTCCGCATAGAAGCGAAAATCGTAATTGGAAAACGGTCCAACCACCGCAGGGACGCCAGGTAACGAAATCCCGAAAGCGCTCAGGGAGCGGTTCTGCAGGTTGGCGTAGCTCTGCGCGCGTACCTGCGGGAGCAGCGCGGCCGATAAGCGGCGCATGCGAGTGCCCTCGGCTTCCTCGACTCGGGTGTCGGCAACGAGCACGTTGAGGTTGGCCTGTAGCGCCTTCTGAATAGCATCACGTAACGTGAGGCGGTAGGGCGTTAGTTCCTGGGCTGCGCTGATCGCGCCACAGATCAGAGTGGCCAGCCAAAGGATAACGACAGTACGGAAATCATATTTCATCGCTTTGACTCTTGGCCTTTGCTCTTAACTGGAGATGGCGATTGCCCTCCAAAAGTGTTGAAAGCTTTCTTCGATCCAAGCTTCGAGCGCAGGCTGGCCCTCCAGCGACCAAAGCAGGAGTGTTCCCATGAACGCCTGCTGGAGTTGAAGCGCAACTTTCTTTTTTTCCAAGCGGGAGTCGATCTCTCTGCGCTTTTGCCCTGCGGCCACAACCTGGGCCACCATCTTGCGGCCTTCGGACAGGTTGCGGTCGATAAGATGACGAACTCGCTTGCTTGCCAGAAAAGAGGAGATCAGGGCACGGGCGAGGTCGGGACTGCGCCCAGGTTCCTCCGCGACGCGAAGGAACAGACGGTGCAACACTGAGTGAATAGTCTGCTTGCCAGATTCGGTGAGCGTCACGGCTTCTCTCACCTTACCCAGCTGAATTTCAGCCATCACACCCAGCACGTGGTCTTTGCTCTCGAAATAGTTGAAGAAAGTGCCCTTGCCGACATCCGCGGCTTCGGTGATGTCTTCCACCGTGACATTGGGGAAGCCGCGCTCGGCAAAAAGCTGGAGCGCGCAACGGAACAGGCGCACACGAGTTTCGGCGGCGCGACGCTGGCGGCGTCCCATGCTTTGCAAGTGGGGGAGGTTCTCGGAAGCGAGAGCTTCGATGAGAGCGGCAGAATGATATTTATGACTGTTAGCCATTATCGACCAAAGCCCATATACGACTATTAGTCGTAATCATTGCCCTGAAAGCCCGATTTGTCAAGGGTCAGATTGCAGATGCTTTCTTTCGCGCCACTCAGCTATGCCATTTCGAGGGACAAGGGACATTTCGTCGAATGACAGGACTGTCTGTACGAGTGGCCGTACTCCGCATTTCGGTCCGAGCCAGGACAAATAACTTTTGGATTGTCGGCAACTCTTCCCCAATCCGCAATTACACCCGCCAAGTTGGAAATCCTTACTACACAGCTCTACGCTTCGCAGCTATTTCCCAGTAATGTCACTTTGATCTCTGTTGCGCGATCCATTTGTCCGTGCGGGCGTCGAGGAGATCGAGGGGGAGGGTTCCGCCGTCGAGCATCTCGTCGTGAAATTTGCGGATGTCAAACTTAGGGCCTAATTCTTTCTGGGTGCGTTCGCGGAGTTCGCGGAACTTGATCTGGCCGAGCTTGTAACTGAGGGCTTGTGCCGGCCACGCAATGTAGCGGTCGGTCTCGGACTGGATTGTGGGCTCATCGACAGCGCCGGACTTGCGGAAGAAGTCCACGACTTGGTCGCGGGTCCATCCTTTGGAGTGGATTCCGGTGTCGACGACCAGACGTACCGCGCGGAAGAGCTCGGAGGAGAGGCGGCCGTAGTCCGAGACGGGATCCTGGTAGAAGCCGACCTCTTTGCCGAGTTGCTCCGCGTACAGGGCCCAGCCTTCGACGTACGCGTTGAAGCCGAGACCATGGAGGCGGAACTTAGGCAATCCGGTGAGCTGCTGCTGCACAGATAGCTGCATGTGATGTCCGGGGATGCCTTCGTGGTACGCGATCGCCTCGTCGTCGATGAGCGAGCGCTGCGCGAAGTCGGAAGTGGCAACGACGACGCGGCCGGGGCGCTTGCCATCCGGCGTGCCGGTGACGTAGTGGGTGGCAGCCGCGGACTGGAAGGCGGGTATGGCTTCGACGGTGACCGGCGACTTCGGAAGTAAGGTAAAGAGCTCGGGAAGTTTAGGCTCCATCTGAGCGATGTAGCGGCGGAAATCTTCGAGAATCTGCTCCGAGGAGGTCGGGATGTATTTGGGATTGGTTTTGAGTGAGGCCCGAAATGAAGCAAGGTCGGCGAAGCCCTTTTTCTTGGCGATGACCGTCATCTCGGCCTGGATACGGTCGATCTCGCGGAGCCCGAGTTGATGGATCTCGTCCGGCGTCATGTGGGTGGTGGTCCGGGCGTAGATGTAGTTTTCGTAGCGCTTCTGGCCGTCTGGCAGAGAGGTAATAGAGAGGTTAGTGCGACCTTCGGGGGCGTATTCCGTGCGGAGGAAGTTCGCGAAAGTCTTGTACGCAGGGATGACGTCGATGTTGATGGCATCAGTAATCTGCTGGGTCAAGCGCTTCTGGTCTTCGGGAGAGATGCTCGCAGGATACTTCTTTGTTGGAATGAGAAAAGGGTCGGCATCGATGATGCCCTGACACTGGACGGGAAGCTTCTCCAGGAGGAAGCGGACGGGCATGAGCTTGTCCTTCATGCCAGCGCGAAGGACTTCGGTGGTCTGGCTGAGGACGCGCGGGATCTGGTGAAGACGGGCGATGTAGTCCTCGTAGTGCTTGACCGAGTTGAGAGGAACGGACAGCGGCAGATCCGCAAGGCTGGTATGGATGCCATTCTGCTGGTTGATTGGCATCTCATACTCTTTGAGGTCGAAGTCGGCGATGTGCTGCCGAAGAACCCGAACCAGGAGGTCGTGGGAGAGCTGGTCCTGCTCGGAGAAGCCCGTACTCGGGATGGCTTCAAGTCGGCCAAGGAAGGCCTCGTCGGTCTTGTGGCGCTGGACGATGGCAACGAGCGAGTACTCGGCGAGCTTGTCGTTGTAGCGGTAGTCGCCGACGGCGGTAGCACGCTCAGGAAAGTTGCGGAGATCCGACTCGTATTGCTCTTCGAAAAGTGCGTCCTGGGCGGCGAGGCGGTCGGCAACTGGTTGGACGTTTTGGGCAAAGACGCAACCGGCTATGGCGACTAAGAAAAACAGGCTATGGTGAAGGCGCATAGGTGTATGCAGGGTACCAGAGGGAAAGAGTTGTTGCGCGAACAAATAAGCCCCGCTGGGGGTGCATGCAGTTCTTCAAAACGTTGGAGCATTAGCCATGGCTTGTGCTAGCAAGAGACAAGTTCTTGAGAGCATCATCAGGGATCCGGAGGTAAGGGCGCAAGTCGGGTCCCCTGGAGTTACTGTCGCGGTAGAGCCGACCATCGCTGATCGCCCCCCGCACAGATCCGTACACGCGCGTTTCCGCATACGGCTCTTACCATGGATGAGTGGCGGCAAAGCGGGCGGCAGGATAAGGGTGCAGAATGCGGGGTCGGGGAATCCACGGGGCAAGCGAGGGTAAAGACGATCCCATCGCACCTGTGCGCGTCGATTGCGACGGACTAGAACGCTCCGCTCCTTCGACGAAATCATATTCAATTTCGTGCGGATTCAGGGGATCAGGTCACAGACTTGCATGTATTTATGACACGTCCCGATCGCCTGCTAGACCCGACCACTCTCGCATGCGTCTCCCCATGCTCACTGCCTGTGTTCCTTGAGGGTGAAAAAAACTGCTATGCCGACTCAACCACCCGAGCCGAAGGGCCTTGCATGCCTGGCGCTCGCACACTCTCCTCCGTCCCTTTCCTCGGCGCCGCGCTCCTTTCGCAACCAACCCGGCTACCGAAGCAGTTGAAATCCATAGGCCGAAGCGTCCTGCCCCGACCGCACCAGCGGCTTCCTTCTCACGCCTCTATCGAAACTGCTCCGCTACGACTCCTCCGCCCAAATACACCATCTCGCCGGAGCAGTCCCGATAGAACCCCGACGTCATACGCCCGCAATCAGAGGCAAGCACCACGGCTATCGCTGGCGGCCTTCGGGCCGCTCCACCTTCCAGATGTTGGCTTCCACCAGCCGCGCGCCGTAATAGAGCGTCCGGCCATCGGGTGACGCCGTGATGCTCCGTAGAGCGCGCACGGGGACACGATGCCGAGGTCTTGGGGGAAGATCTCGCCGCTATGTGAGGCGCGTATTCGAGTTGTGCCGTTATATGTTCGAGCAGAGACCTAAACTGCGTGCTCTCATTTTCTCTAAACTGGTTTTAGGTCATGGACGTCGCCTCTCCCTCCGGCCAGCAGGAAGCCTCCACGTCGGGCCCACCATTGCAGCAGCAGGTGGGTGGGAAAATACACAAACAGCGTGACCACGACTAGGTGTCCCAGCAGGTAAAGCAGGCCGGGCATAGCGTGTTGCTGGCGGAAGAAGGGGCCACGGGCCCAGTTCACGTCGAACTGCGGACGCCAGAAATAATTGACGGGAACCACCACCCAGGCGGTCAGCGTCTGGTAGAGCCATCCTCGGCGGTCGTAACCCAGGCGCCGGATGGCCCACAGCAGCAGCGGAGGAGTGGCCACGTGAAACAA
>PLIC01000209.1 GCA_003139995.1 Candidatus Acidiflorens stordalenmirensis
GGGTAGATGGTGACGTTCGGATCGAGGCGGCAATGGCTTCCGATCACCACGTCATCGCCCACGCCGTCGCCCGCGTTGATGCCAATGACCGAGCCGGAGCCGATGGTCGTTTCATCGCCGACCTTGATGTGTTCGCCGAGAATCGCGCGCGGGCCGATGGCTACGTTTTTTCCAATCTCCGCGGAAGCGGGAACGATGGCGGAAGGATGAATGGCGCGATTGCGGTCGGGGTCGCGGAGTAGCCGCGCAGCTCGAGTGAAAGTTAGACGCGGCTGGGCGGAAATCAGGATGGGCTTGGATGCGGTGGCGCTCGTCGCGAAGTTCCCGGTCGCGAAATCTCCGGCAATGACGGCGGCGGCGGATGAGCCAAGCGCGGCGTCGAGGTGCCGGGCGTCATCCACAAAGACAAGACTATGGCTGGTGGCGGATTGCAGACTGGACACGCTGGTCACGGTGGTGGAGCTGTCTCCTAGAAGGCGGCATCCGAGCTTCTCGGCGAGATCGCGCAGGGTTTGCTTCATGGTTCCCTATTGTCGCTTTCCGAGGCCGGTGTGTACAACGCGGAGATACAAGTCGGCTACCGGGCTTTGCCCGGCTGAACAGCCGAGAGCGGGATGTCGCTCCACCGTCTAATATAGCGGCGGCTGGCCTGGCGGGCGGGTCTTCCAGCGGCGGTGCACCCAAAGCCACTGGTCAGGATAGCGGCGGATGAAGTCTTCGATGACGCGGGTGAATTTTGCGGTGTTGGCGACGATGTCGGCCCGGTCATCGCCGGTGCGAATCAACTCGACGGCGGGATCAAAGCGCAGGATATATTTGCGCAGCCTCGAATCCCACACCGTAAAGCCGGGAACGACGGCGGCGTCGGTGCGCAAGGCAATGCGGGCGAGTCCGCTGGCAGTGCAGGCGGGGAAGCCGAAGAAATCGACGAACACTCCCTGCGGCGGGGTCATGTTGGTGTCCATGAGGATGCCGACGGTTTCACCGGCGCGCATGGCGGAGAGCAGGCCGCGGACGGAATCGTCTTTGTCGACAGTGCGGTTCCCGTGCATGGTGCGGTAGCGATGGAGGAGATCGTCGATGTAGGGATTGTCGAGCGAGCGCATGACGATCGACAGGGGATGCCCCTGCAGTGAGTGAGCGAAAGCGGAGAGTTCCCAGGCACCGAGGTGGGCGGTGAGAAACAGAACGCCTTTGCCGCGAGCGTAAGCGCGCTCGAAATTTTCAAAGCCGTCATAGACGACGATGCGAGAAATATTTTCGCGGGTGTAGCGGGGGAACAGGCAGACTTCGGCGAGCTGGCGTCCGAGGGAAATGAATTCGCCGCGAACCAGGCGGCGGCGCTCGCGCGGCGGCATTTCAGGGAAGGCGAGAGCCAGATTGCGCATGGCAACGCGACGCAGGCGCCGGTGAACAGCGTAGACGGCTAACCCGAGCGTGATCCCGATGGCGCGCGCTACGGGACGGGGGAGCAAGCCCAGGATTTTTATCCAGGGCCAGACTAGAGCGTACTCAAGGCGTTTTCGCACTGTGCCGGAGTGTAGGGGGTCGAGGCATCGCGACGCAAGCTGGGTGACAGGACGAGCAGGGGTAGTGCTCAATTCCCAGTTCTCAGTGGCTGAATCGAATACTGAGAACTGAGAACCGGGAACTGAGAACCGACTACTTTGCCGCCTGCTGCGCCCACTTGGCGAGCGTGCTCAAGAAGGGGTAAGCGGCTTTGGGGGCTTCGATTTCTCCCCTGAGAGACGTCTTGAAGGGCACCATGCGGCCGTAGAATTCGTAGGTGCTCTCCTTGTCCTGTTTGATGACGGCGCCGCTGAGTTCGAGCCCGGCGAAGAGACCGCGGGAGCGCGAGTAGGTCAGAACCTCCGCCCTCATCTTCCAATCGGTATCGGCGGAGGCGTGGCGTCCGACCGGGCCGGCGGCCGCGCTGGCATCGGCGCCGAGCTTGAACTGGCTGGAGAGCAGGTTATCCATGCCATTCTTGTTCATGATCAGCATGACGAGATCGGTTGCCTGGCCGCCAATCTGCATGCCGAAACTGCCGCCGCCGATGGTGAAGAAAGCGGGCGCGCTCCAGCCTTTTGGCGTGCGGCAACTGGCGACGCCTTTGCCATAGCGGCCGCCGAAGACGAATCCTCCGTTGAGCAGCGATGGGACCACGGCCACACATTCGGCCGAAGCGAGCACTTCTTCGGGGATACGGTTGTCCGGCGCGCCCTGGATTTCGTCGAGCACCGTGCCGGCGGCCTCGATACGTCCGGAAGCCTTGGTGTTGGCCTCCGGTGCCTTAGTGTCCTCATCGGCGGAAAGAATCGGGGTCAGGAAACAAACGAGCAGCAGAACGAGGAGATTTCGCATCATGCCTCACCTGGAAGATCGGAGTATGGATTCTATTGTCTCTGATTCTATTCGATGCGGGGTGCGGAAGGGAGGGTACTGGGGGAGTAATCAGGGTGAGTCAGGTCGCAAGGCAAAAAAATGCGGGGCTGAAAACGGCGACCCTAATCTCCGCTCCCAACCCCGTCTCCCAGGTTCTGTGGTAGGTGAGGCGAGTATGCGGCAGGTGAAAAAAGTGGACAAGATTACGAGGGTCACTGTTCCTTGGTAACTGAGGGCAGTTCGCGAGCGGTGACAACGGGGAGAAGCGGGGGAGAAGAATGCGGTCGGAAGACGACCGACCGGGCGTTGGCCAGACCGCCGGCTGGGAACCGGTTCTACGAACCGTGCTCAACTAACCAAGAACTACTTCGCCGTCACCAGCGAATGCGTGATGGCATGGACGGAAAGCGCGATGCGGTTCTGCACGCCGACTTTGCGCATCAGTTTTGCGACGTGCGCCTTCACCGTGCGCTCTTCGATGCCGAGGGCTGAACCGATCTCTTTATTCGAGCGTCCGGCAACCAGCATTTCGAGAACTTCCTTTTCGCGGTCGGTAAAAGTGATGCGGCCGGCGGGGAAGATGCGGCCCGGGGATGCGCTGACGCGTTCGATGAAAGTCGAGAGCACGCGGCGCGGAGCCCACACCGAGCCCTGATTTACGGCGCGGAGAGCCTGGATGAACTCGGCCGGTGACGCTGCCTCGTCGACGTAGCCTTTGGCGCCGGCCGCGATGGCTTTGAGGACACTTTCATCGTCCATGCCGGAGCCGGTCACGATGATGCGCAGATCGGGCCGGACGGCTTTCATGCTGGCCATGATGTCGTACAGGTTCTGGCCACCGCGATTGCCCAGCAGGACCAGATCGATGGGCTGCAACTGGCCCAGGTCGGCGAGCGAGGCGGAGACCAGCTCCAAATCAGGTTCGGTATCGAAGAGGGCCCGGAATCCCACAAATCGCAGCGGATCGCTCTCCACTACGGCGATACGTATCAGCGGCTTTCTCGCGACGGCAGCTTTCATTGAGTTTCCCTGTTAGGATTGCATCCTGTTCAAGCTTGCCTGAATCGGCAGAGAATTGGAACGATTGGTGATCGATGCAAATTACGGGGGTAACCCCCAACATCAGGCATCAGAGGAGGGTTTTGCCATGATCCGAAGGCAGGTACAGCGGTTTTGTGCGGGGATTCTGGCGGTAGGCATGATGGCGGCGGGGCTGGTCTGGGCGCAGGCGCAACCTTCAGCAACCTATCAGCCGAAGTTTCCGGGCGATCCGGCGCGCTCGGAATCGGAAGCGCAGGCGCTCGGTTACATGCGGACGGTGCTCCGGGCGGAGCACGCATACAAGAAACGGCATAACCAGTACGCGGAGTCGCTAGAAGCGCTGGCGGGGACCGGGTCCCTTACCAAGCGCATGGCGCGCACCACCGACCGCGGAGATTACACCGCCAGCTTCCGTTCCCACCACGACGGTTTCGTGCTCACCATGACGCCCAAGCAGATGGACAGCGAACACCGCTCGTTCTATGCGGAAGAAGATGGCGCAATTCATGCGGACGATCAGAAGCCCGCGGACATGGATTCGCCGAAAGTGCAGTGATCGGGACGAAGCGGCCGCCGGGCGAGGACGCGTCATTTCGTAGCCTTCGCAGGCGACTTTGCTATGCTAACCTGTGCGACGAACCCCTTCCAATGCCTGGTGTCTGGTCCTGCTGTCCGTTGGGCTGCAGATCGTTATTTTTCCGCTTCCGAATCTCTACGGGTTCTCATGGATTGCGGTGGCGCCGCTGATCGTCGCGATCTTGCGGGCGCGCGCTCCGGAAGCTCTGCAACTGCAACTGGACAACCAAGCGCGTTTGCTGCCCGCCACGCTGTGGCAGGGATTCGTACTGGGCTACGTGTGCGGAATTCTCTGGTGCGCTGGAACCTGCTACTGGGTCTTCGACACCATGCACCGCTATGGCGGGCTGCCGATTCCGGCCGCCGTGCTGGCGCTGATCTTGTTCTGCATGTATATCGGGCTTTACCACGGAATGTTCGGGCTGCTGCTGGCCTTGGTCGCCGGGACGAAGATCGCCGGATCGAAGATCACTGGACCGAATCCCGCCGGACCAAAGCCCGCCGCATCGGGAGCGGCGGTTCGGCGCGCGCTCGTGGCGGCTCCGTTTCTTTGGGTCGCGGTGGAACTCGCCCGGACGCGGATCACCGCGTTTCCATGGGAGCTTCTGGGCTACTCGCAGACCGCGAATTTTGCGCTCACGCGGATTGCGACACTCACCGGCGTCTACGGGCTCTCGTTTGAAATCGTGCTCGTGAACAGCGTGTTCGCGGCGGCATTTCTGGTTCCGAAGGAGCGGCGGAAATGGCTGCTGCTGGCTGCGTTTGTGGCGGCGGTGATCCTGCAGACCGGCCAGTTGATCGCGCCTCCGCCGGTCGCGACCGATCACACCGCGCTCTTGGTGCAGCCAGATATTCCGATTCAAGACGGCGCCATGTGGACGAAGGCATATTTTCAGGACACGCTGCGCGACTTGACGGCGACGAGTTTGCATCCCGCCGGAGAAAAAGAAGGCCGGCATAACGATTTGATTGTGTGGCCGGAGTCGCCTTCGCCGTTCTACACGAACGATCCTCTGTTTCGAGATGCAGTGAGCGAGTTGGCGAGGCAGTCGGGAAGTTGGGTGGTGGCGGGCTCGATTGGAATCACCCCCGCAATGCACAGCGGCGGAGAAAGCTCACAGATCTTCAACTCCGCTGCCTTGATCAATCCGCAAGGCGAATGGGTTGGACGCTACGACAAAGTGCATCTCGTGCCTTTCGGTGAATACTTGCCGTTTCCTCAGGTCTTTGCGTTTGCTGGAGGGCTGACCAAAGAAGTGGGAGAGTTTCAGCGCGGTGCGTCGCGCACGCCACTGGATGCCGGGGGCGAGCGGTTCGGAATGTTTATCTGTTATGAATCGATCTTTCCCGATGAAGTGCGGCAGGGACCGCTCGAGGGCGCGCAGGTTTTGTTGAACATCTCGAATGACGGCTGGTACGGTGACAGCGGCGCCTGGAAGCAACACCTGCAGCAGACACAAATGCGGGCCATCGAGAATGGACGGTGGCTGCTGGCGGCTACGAATACGGGGAAGACGGCATCGATCGACCCTTACGGACGGATCGTGGCGGCAACTCCGCGCAATGTCCGCACCGCGCTGGCCGCGCCTTACGCGCTGAGTACGGATACAACCTTCTACACGCGGCATGGCGACTGGTTCGCATATCTGTGTGCGATAATTTCAGCAGGCGCGCTGCTGGCGCGTTTTGTGTTTCGCGATCGCGAGCGATGAGGACTGGGTCGTTAGTCGTTGGTCGTTAGTCGTTGGCAAGAGACTCGCGAACGACTAACGACTAGCGACCAACGACTAGCTGAGTAGGACAAGCCGGGTGATGAGCGATGTTGGATGAACTGGAACAGCAATACACCTCTTTACGGACCAAGGTCCACGACCTCCGGGAGTATCTTTGACGCCGGTAAGCTGCGCCAGCAGTTCGCCGAAATCGAAAAGCAGGCGTCGGATCCCAATCTGTGGTCGAATCCTGAAAAATCTCAGCAGGTGATGCGCGAACGAAAGCGACTGGAAAGCATGTTGTCGCTGGAAGGCGATTTGGCGCGGCGGACCGACGACATCGCCACCTATTTCGATTTGGCAGGCGAGGGCGAGAACGTCGCCGCCGACTTACAGCACGACTTGGATGCTCTCGGCGAACTGGTGGATCGAGTCGAAACCGAGACGCTGCTTTCGGGTGAGAACGACGGCTTGAATGCGATCGTGACCATTCATCCCGGGGCGGGCGGGACTGAGTCGCAGGACTGGGCGGAGATGCTGCTGCGAATGTATTTGCGCTGGGCCGAGCGGCAGGGGTTCAAGACAGAGATGTACGACTATCAGCCCGGAGAAGAAGCCGGAATCAAGTCCGCGACATTTTCGGTGATTGGCCAATATGCGTTTGGCTATTTGACGAGCGAAATTGGCGTGCACCGGCTGGTGCGGATTTCGCCGTTTGATCAGGCGAAGCGGCGGCATACGTCGTTTGCCAGCGTCTACGTTTCGCCCGAGATTGACGACAGCATTGAGGTCAACATCAAGCCGGATGATATTCGCATTGACACTTACCGTTCGAGCGGCAAGGGTGGACAGCACGTCAATACGACCGATTCGGCGGTGCGGATCACGCACATCCCGACGGGCCTCGTGGCCAATTGCCAGAATGAGCGCTCGCAGCATAAGAATAAGGAAAAGGCGATGAGCATGCTGCGTTCGAAGCTCTACGAATTTGAACTGGAGAAAAAGCGCGAGGTCACGAAAAAAATTGAGGATTCGAAACTGGATATCGATTTCGGTTCGCAGATCCGGTCGTATGTGCTGCAACCCTACCGCATGATCAAGGATCACCGCACGAAACTGGAGATCGGCGACGTGGATCGTGTGCTGGATGGCGATCTGCGGCCGCTGATGCAGGCGTATCTGCGGATGCGAAGAGGCGAGAAAAAATCATGAGCGTAGATGCGCTTCGGCCGCCGCACCTTCGGCCGCCAAAACTTGGTCCCCGCCTGCAGCGGGCATTCCGCTACGCTGCCGAGAAACACTACGGCCAGACGCGGAAGCAGTCGGCGGTACCTTATCTCTCGCATCTGATGGCGGTTGCATCGCTGGTGCTCGAAGCCGGCGGTGACGAAGATATGGCGATCGCGGCGCTGCTGCATGATGTGGTCGAAGACTGCGGCGGCATGCCGAGGCTGCGCGAAATCCGCAAGCAGTTTGGAGCGCGGGTGGCGAAGATCGTGGAGGGTTGCACGGATTCGTTCGGCGAGCCGAAGCCGGAGTGGGTAGAACGGAAGAAAGACTATCTGCGCGAAGTGAAGCGTGCCGATGTTGAGACGCGGCTGGTTTCGGCGTCCGACAAGCTGCACAACGTGCGGACGATTCTGGCGGATTACCGGAAGGATGGCGAAGCCATCTGGACGCGATTCAACGGCGGGCGTGAAGGAACGCTCTGGTACTATCGCGCCTTGAGCGACGAATATCGGCGGCGAAGCCCGAACCGCATTACGCGCGAACTCGAGATTGCCGTCGCGGAATTGGAGCAGGCGGTGGGCAAGAAACCACGGTCATCGCAAAAGTTCGCGAAGAAGAAAGCCGCAGCAAATTCTGGGAGATGAACGATGCCTCGAATGCTTGATCTTATCCGCAATTCGCAGGTGCCGTCGAACTTGATGCAATCGGCGGTGCACGGATCCCTCTCGTTGCCGCCAGGGGAGACGATTGAGATCCTGGTCTATCTGGCGCTCCATCACAAATTGTTTGGTCCGCAGGCGCGTCTAACGCTGGCCGGCTGGGATGAGAAAGCCAGCCTCGCCGCGGCTGCCGATCCAAAGACCAGCGCCGAGGTGCTGGGATATTTCGTTTCTCCGGAGAACCTGAGGACTTCTCTACTGCCGGCGCTGGCGGAGAATTCGTCGGTAAGCGAAGAATCGCTTGACCAGCTTGCCGTGTCGGGATCGCGCGAGGCCGCGGAAGTTTTGTTGGCGAGCACGCGTGTGACGAACTCTCCGAGGCTGTTGCAGGCGTTGCAGTCGAATCCCAACCTGCGTCCCAATGAACTCGGCGAGATTGCAAGAAAGCTGGCTGTTTTGGAAACCCGCCGGGCAGGAGATCGGGACGCAACCGAAGCGGGCGTTCCGGAGGAAGCGATCGAAAGCACCGTCACAAAGTATCTGGAAGAGAACGCGGCGGAGCTGGCCGCCGAAAAAGACAAACCGTTCCAGCCCATAGGAATATTGCATGAAGAGGCAGGCGGCGAAGCGGATGAAGCTCTAGCGCAGGACGCTGCTGCCACGGCGAGCGCCACTGCTGACGCGGCCAAGAGTGCAGCGGGGAAATCAGCGGCGGCCGCTATCAAGGCCAGGAAACAACCAACTCCCGGTCATGACGAAAGGCGCGACAGCACGCTGCAGAAGATTGCCAAGCTCGACATCAAGGGCCGGATCGCGCTGGCGATGCGCGGCAGCAAGGAAGAGCGGTCGATCCTGATTCGCGACGGCACCAAACTGGTGGCGCTGGCGGTGCTTGAATCGCCGAAAGTTTCGGATGGCGAAGTGGAAGGCTTCGCGCAGCAGAAGAATGTGCTGGAGTCGGTGCTGCGCGCGATTCCGATGAAACGGCGGTTTGCGAAAAACTACAGCATCACGCGGAACCTGGTCTACAACCCGCGCACGCCGCTCGATCTGTCGCTGGGATTGATGAAAAACCTGCTCGTTCACGACCTGAAGAATCTGTCGGGGAACAAAGAGGTATCGGACACGATTCGCAAGCTGGCGCTGAGGATGTTCAAGCAGAAGATGGAAAAGAAAGGCTGAGGGAAGAGTCGCTGGTCGTTAGTCGTTGGGTCTCCGGGCTTCGCTGTAGCGGAGACGCAGCAAGCCGCGTCTCTACGGAGAATCAGACATCCCTTCAGGGGCTGGGCATCCGAATTGAAGCAATCCGATCCTATTCACGAACTGTTATCGCGGGCGAAGACGATTGCCGTGGTTGGATTGTCGGAGAGTCCGATGCGTCCGAGTCACGGCGTTTCCGTCTACATGCAGGCGGCCGGATACAAGATTGTTCCGGTGAATCCGCAGATTGCGGAGGCGCTCGGGGAAAAGTCGTATCCGTCATTGCTTGAAGTGCCGTTCGAAGTGGTGGAGAAGATCGATCTGGTCGATGTGTTCCGACGGTCGGAGTATGTGGATGAAATCGTGGAACAAGCGATCCAGCTAAAGATTCCGGCGATCTGGCTGCAGGAAGGCGTGATCAACGAGCGCGCCGCCGAGAAAGCGCGAAAGGCCGGAATCTTTGTGGTGATGGACCGCTGCGTTTTGAAGGAGCACCGGGCGAGATTCGGGTAGCGAATCGCAACGCGCATCAGGTTTTCTTGATCCGCTTGATTTCTTCCAGGCGTTCGCGAATCCGCTTTTCCACTCCCTCATTCGTCGGCTGGTAGTACACGCGGTCGCGCAGGCTTTTGGGCAGGCATTGCATGTTGGCGACCTTGTCTTCGGTGTCGTGAGCGTATTGATAACCCTTGCCGTAGCCGAGGTCTTTCATCAGGCTGGTGGGGGCGTTGCGCAGGTGCAGAGGGACGGGCTCGGCAGCGGTTTGCTCCACATCTTGCAGAACCGCGCCGTACGCCGTGTAAAGCGCGTTCGATTTTGGCGCGACCGAAAGATAGACGATCGCCTGCGCGAGGGCCAGATTGCCTTCCGGCATGCCGATGAAATCGACGGCGTCACGAGCGGCCATACACAAAGCGAGTGCGTTCGGTTCGGCGAGTCCGATGTCTTCGACCGCCATGCGGACGACGCGGCGGGCGATATAGAGCGGATCTTCTCCCGCTTCGAGCATGCGAGCGAGCCAGTAGAGGGCGGCGTCGGGATCGCTGTTGCGGACCGATTTGTGCAGCGCGGAGATGATGTTGTAATGCTCTTCGCCGCCTTTGTCGTAGAGCAGAACCCGCTTCTGCACGGCTTCCTGAATGGTCTGTTCGGTGATAGTGATGGTTCCAGCCGGAGACGCGGCAAGCCGCGTCTCTACAGACAGCGACGCAGCAACTTCGAGGACGTTGTAGGCGTTGCGGGCGTCGCCGCTCGAGTATGCGGCAATCTTGCGAAGACTTTCGTCAGATGCTTCGAGATGCATCTGGCCGAGACCGCGTTCGGTATCGCTCAGCGCGCGGCGCAAAAGGACGACAACCTCATCTTCAGTCAACGGATTCAGCACATAGACGCGGCAGCGCGAGAGCAGCGCGGAATTGATTTCGAAGGACGGATTTTCCGTGGTGGCGCCGATCAGGCGAATGCTGCCTTTCTCGACGTGCGGGAGGAAGGCGTCCTGCTGCGCTTTGTTGAAGCGATGAATTTCGTCGACGAAGACGATGGTGCGCGTGCCGTACTGGCGGGCGCGGTCGGCATCGCTCATGACCTGCTTGATCTCCTTGATGCCGGCAAGCACGGCGGAAAACTCGATGAAGTCGGCCTTGGTGATGCGGGCAATAATCTTGGCGAGCGTGGTCTTGCCGGTGCCCGGAGGGCCCCAGAAGATCATCGAAGTGGGATCGTCGCGCTCGATCTGCACGCGCAGCGGCTTGCCGGGGCCGACCAGATGCTCCTGCCCGACGAATTCATCGAGCGTGCGTGGCCTCATGCGGTCGGCCAGCGGGCGCGTGCCGAGAGCGGCGGGATCGTCGTTCGGAATGGGCGAGAACAGGCTCATAAGTTCACAAGACCATTTCACCATAGAAGGGATTTGGTAATTTTGTAATTTGTAATTTTGCAATTTGAGGCCGATTCAACGCCCCGTGACTTTGGGTTTTCAAATTACCAAATTACCCGATTACCAAATTACAAAATTCACTTCCGATTTCTTGCTGCTTCATACAGCACGATGCTAGCCGCGACTCCGGCGTTGAGCGATTCGACTTCGGCGGATTGCGGGACCACGAGCGTTTCGTCCATTTGGCGCGTGAGTTCACGGGATAGGCCCGCGCCTTCGTTGCCGATGAAGATCGCGAGCGGCAGAGTCCATGAGATCTGGGGCAGCGGGGTTCCCTGGTGCGAGGACGTCGCGAGCAGGCGAACGCCGCGGGCGCGCAGAAGCGGGATTAGTTCCGCGGAAGAGATCTGCAAAAAAGGCAAACGGAAGATCGAACCCGCCGAACCGCGCAGCACTTTTGAGTTGTAAGGACTGACGGTCCCTTCAGTCAGAAAAATTCCGGCAGCGCCAAAGGCTTCGGCGGAGCGCAGGATCGTGCCCAGATTGCCGGGGTCCTGCAGGCCGGCGGCCACGACGAACGGGCCGTCGCTCGCGCGATCGAGCATTTGAGCGGAAGAAAAGGCCCGCAGCTTGAGCAGGGCCGCCACGCCCTGGGGCGCGTCGCTCGGCACAATCGAGTTGAAGAGTGCGTTCGGCAGGACGAGCGTTTCGGTGCGGGCGTTGATCTGGGGCAGAAGTTTTTCGGCGAGAGGGCGCGCCGATTCGCTGAAGAATACGCTGTCCAGATGCTGGCCGCTGCGCAACGCCTCTTCGAACAGATTGACGCCTTCGATGGCACACTCACCGTGGGCAGTCAGCTCGGCGCGGCGGAATGCGAGCCGCAGTTCCTTCAGCCTCTGATTGTGGCGGCCCACGACGGGGCGCAAACGGTCGGCTTGATTGCGAGTTTGCCCGGCCTTCGCGTCTTGCTTCATCGGTTGGTTCCAAGATCAGGATGTATGGTACATTTCATTGTTTAAGCCGACAACGTTTAAGCCGACAATGTTTGCGCCAACCGTCGGGAAGGGACTAGAGTGCGCGCGGAAATCCTGAAAATTGATGCAGTAACGCCCCAAGCTTCGCTCATCAAGTATGCCGCCGAGCAAATTCAGGCCGGGCAGGTGCTGGGCATGCCGACCGACACGTTCTACGGTCTGGCGGCGGACCCGTTCAACCTGCGCGCGGTGGAGCGAGTTTATGAGATCAAATCGCGTTTACGGCACAAGCCGCTCTCGCTGCTGATCGAGAGCGTGGACCAGGCGGAAGAGTTTACGCGCCCCTTGCCGGATGATTTCCATCTTCTGGCGCGGCGTTTCTGGCCGGGGCCGCTCACTATGATTGTGCCGGCAGCGTCTCATTTGCCGCTGAAGGTGACCGCGAATACGGAGAACGTGGCGCTGCGCGTACCGGCGGCCGAAATCCCGCTGGCGGTGGTGCGGGCGGCGAAAATTCCGATCACGGCGACATCCGCCAACCTGAGCGGCGCTGCGGAATGCACCACCGCGGAGCAGGTGCTGGAGCAGTTGCAGGGCCGCATCTCGATGATCGTGGACGGCGGGCAGTCTCCGCGGACAATCTCATCGACGATCGTGCAGTTCAAAGAAGACGGGACCTGGCAGATTCTGCGCGAAGGCGCGATTTCCGCCAAGGATATTATCGAAGCGTTGTCTTAAGGCAGGTTTCAAAGTTTCAAGGTTTCAATGTTTCAGAGTTGTAATCCTTAGATTGACACTCTGATTGGCTCTCCGACTGATCCTCCTTGAAACTCTGAAACCTTGAAACCTGGGTCCACATTAATGCGTCCGTGGCTGCTGTTGTTGCTGGCGGCAGTGGGAGCCCTGTTACTATTTTTCGGCGTGACCGGCTCGCGCATCGTGCGCGCCGCTGCCGAATCACCCGCGAAAAAAGCCGACGTGATCGCTGTTTTCGGAGCCGCCGAATACGCGGGGCGGCCCTCGCCCGTATATCGGGCGCGGCTCGATCACGCTTACGAACTGTTTCAGAAGGGAATGGCGCCGGTGGTGATCACGACCGGCGGATCGGCGCAGGACCCGGATTTCAGCGAGGGCGGCGTTGGCAGAGATTATCTTCTGCGGCGCGGCGTCCCGGAGCAGGCTCTGATCGCGGAGACACAAGGCTCCGATACGGCGCAGTCGGCGGCGCGGGTGGCAAATATCATGCGCGCGAACGGCATGAAGAGCTGCATCGCGGTGAGCGATGCGTATCACGTATTTCGCATTCGCGCCTTGCTTGAGCACGAAGGCGTGCAAGTGGAGCTGGCACCCAGGCCAGAGTCGCGTCCGCGCTCTTTGTCGGAGCGGTTCGAGGCGGTGATGCGCGAGGCAGCGAGTTACCTGATGTGGGAAGTGGGGATGAGTTAGAAGCAGCTACGTTCCTACCGCACCATGGCGAGGATGCGGACCGGGGCCGCGCCCGGTTTCTTGTTTTTTGCCGGGGCGACGATGATCAGCGAGCCAGTCGCAGGCAGCGAGGTGAAGCGCACGGCTCCTTCCACTACATAGCTTCCGTGGAGCGCGAGTTCCCGCGCCAGCGCGCGGTCGGAGGTCAAGTTCACGGGCGTTTCGACGGCAAAGCCGATGGTGTAGCGAGCGTCAATGAAGAACTGCGCCGCGTCGCGGGCGATGGGAAACGGCGCTAGCGGTGATGTTGACAAAGCATCGGGCGCGCCCACGCGGCGGATGGCAACGACGGCTCCTTGCGGAATTATCCCGTGGCGCGATTCCCACGCGGCAATATCGTCGAGAGAAATCTGCGGGCTGCTTTCGGGCGCCCCGTTCAAATCCATAACTACCAGCGGGGCGACGAGGCGCTCAGGCGGGATCTGCCCAGCGGCCCAAGTCCCGGGAATGAGCGTAGCGGGAGCAATGATGCGGGTTCTGGATTCCGGGGCCGTGGCATGTGGCACGGTTGCGTTTTGCCCATCGGTTAGGTCCACCACGTGCGAATAGCGACCTTGCTGCGTGGAACCGGGGCGCCGGTCGGCGAACAGCAGAATGGCGAGCACGAGCGCGTAAGCGATGATGAAACTGCGAATCCGCATTCAATTCCTTGGCCGGAGCTAACTAAGACGCAAGTCCCGCCGGTATTGTTGCCCGAAGGGTTGCCAAGTTCAATCCACGGTCGGCCATGACCCATCGGCGGATGGGAGATCATTGACCAGATTCCAGCCGAACTACCCAGTATTCGACTAGAAAACTTTCGTTTCCGGTTCAATATTTCGCACAAGGCCTGCCGCAGGTAAAATAGAGTTAACTTTTCCAGTAGCTTCCCATGCCCATCGCAATCGCCGATTTCGATTCAGGCTGGGGCGCCTTCCCTGCTGGCGGGAACTGAAGATTGCAGGAACTGAGGACTGATGTTCGGCCACCAAGAAAAAGTTTCCGCCGTCCGGCTCACCGTCGTGCAGTACGTTGTACTGTTCATTTTTCTACTGCTGGCGTACGGGCTGTGGAAGCTGCAGGTGATGCAAAGCGGCAAGTACGCGCAACTGGCGGAGCAGAATCGCGTTCGCAATGTGCCGATTCTCGCGCCGCGCGGCAAAATTCTGGACCGCGAAGGCCGCATCATTGTCGATAACTACCCTTCGTTTTCCGCGCTGCTGCTGCGCGATTCTGCGCGAGATCTGAACGCGGACGCGGATGCCATCGCCAAGGGATTGCACTTGAATCCCGACGAAGTGAGGCAGCGCATTAAGCGCTCCTCCTGGATGCCGCAGTACCAGCCGATTTTCCTGAAGGAAGACATCACACCCGACGAGCTGGCTTTCATCGAGGCGCACAAGAACGAGCTTCCAGAACTTGAAACCATCATGGCGCACCGGCGGCTGTATCCGCGCAACGGCTTCATGGCGCACCTGATCGGCTACGTCGGCGAAGTGACCGAGGACATGCTCAACCAGCCACAGTTTGAGCTCTACAATCCCGGCGACGTGGTTGGCGTGAGTGGAGTCGAGAAGCAGTACAACAACATCCTGATGGGCAAGAACGGGTTCCGGCGGGCGATCGTAAACAGCCGTGGGCGTGAAGTGAGCCGGCTGGATGAAACTCCGGCCGAGCCCGGCAAACAGCTCAAGCTGACCCTGGATCTGGATTTGCAGATTGCGGCGGAAGAGGCAATCGAAGGGAAGAACGGGGCCATCGTGGCCATGGATCCGCACACCGGTGAAATTCTGGCGATGGTGAGCCGGCCGACTTTCGATCCCAACGATTTCGCGGTGAAGATTTCACGGGACGAGTGGAACAAGCTGATCGACGATCCCGACAAGCCACTGCTGAACAAAGCGATTCAGGCGCAACTCGCGCCCGGCTCGACGTTCAAGGTCATCATGTCGTTTGCCGGCTGGCAGGAAGGGATTGCCCAGACCCTCAACATACATTGCAACGGCGGCGCCACGTTCTATGGCCGGCATTTCGGCTGCTGGCTGAAGGGCGGCCACGGCGCGGTCGATCTTGACAAGGGGATTTACCAGTCCTGCGATGTGTTCTTCTACACGCTGGCGGAAAAGCTGGGCATCGACCGCATTGCAAAATACGCCACGATGCTGGGGTTGGGGCAGAAGACCGGCATCGACCTGCCCAACGAAGTGAGCGGCGTGATGCCTTCGGAAGAATGGAAGATCCGCAATTTCAAGCAGAAATGGTTTGCCGGGGAAACGATTTCGGTGGGCATCGGGCAGGGCGCGGTGGCAATCACGCCGGTACAGTTGATGCGCGCGATCTCCGCGGTTTCGATGGGCGGAAAATTGATGGTGCCACACGTGATCAATCCGACGAACCTGCCGCCGGGGTTCGTTGAGACCACGCACCTTGCTGAAGTGAAAGATGTTCCATTCGATCCGAACGGATGGAACGCCATCACCGACGCACTGGGGAAAGTATTGTTGCCGGGCGGTACCGCCGCCGGGGCACACATTCCGGGAATCGACATTGCCGGCAAGACCGGGTCGGCGCAAATCGTCTCGCTCGCCCTGCGCGCGAAGCATCAGAACAGCCAGGAATTCAATCAGAACGGATGGTTTGTGGGATTCACGCCCCGGCGCAATCCGGACGTCATTGTGTGTGTGCTGTTCGAAGGCGGCGAGCACGGGAGACTGGCGGCGCGTCTGGCAACCCAGGTGATCAAGGCTTACGTCGATAAGCAGCGGCGCCAGCCCACCAAGATGGCAGCGGGCTCGGGCAAGGTGGAAATCGGCAGTTTGTGGACTGATCCCGGCGGCACTGACGAAGACGGCAAGAATACGAGTGGAGACCGTTTGCAGGGCGGCCGCTTCCTGATCGACGTTGCGCGCAAGAGAACTCCGCTGGCGGTTGCCGCGCCCGGCATGCACTGACTGACAGCCGACAGCTAATAGCCTCTCGTGATACGTTAAATCTGAAAATGAAGACCGTTGCCCATCAGGCTCTGGACGCCGCATCTGTGCGCGGAGTGACTTATGCGGACGCGCGCGTGGTCGCGATCCGCAACCGCTCGCTGACCACCAAGAACGGACGAGTGGGACACGCGTCGGAGTCCGAGTCGCTCGGCATCGGCGTGCGCGTGATCGCGGACGGTGCGTGGGGGTTTGCCGCGTCTGCGGATTTGAGCCGCGCTGCGGTGGAAGCGGCCGCCGCGCGGGCGGTCGAAATTGCGCGGGCCTCGGCGCGGGTGAAGCGCGAAGATGTTCGACTGGCTCCCGAACCTGCGGCGGTGGCGGAGTGGACGACGCCATACAAAGTCGATCCTTTCACCACGTCGGTGGAGCAGAATCTCGATCTGCTGCTGAAGGTTGACGCGGAGATGCGCGCCTGTCCGGGCGTCACGCTCGCCGAAACCGGCATGAACTTCCAGCGCGAAGAATCTTGGTTTCTTTCGTCCGAGGGCGCTCGTATCCACCAGACAAAATATTCGACCGGCGCCGGATACACGGCGTATGCGTTTGCCGGTTCCGAGATTCAGAAGCGGTCCTATCCGAGCTCGTTCGGCGGGCAATGGCAGAACCGCGGCTACGAACTGATCAAAGAAATGAAATTGGTGGAGAACGCCCGGCGCGTGGCGGAAGAAGCCGTAGCGTTGCATCGGGCCGAGCAATGTCCAGAAGGCGTGGCCACAATTATTCTGGATGGCTCGCAGCTTGGTCTACAGATTCACGAGTCCATCGGACATCCGATTGAACTGGACCGCGTGCTTGGCATGGAAGCGAATTTTGCGGGCACATCATTTCTCACGCTCGAAAAACTCGGCAATCTGCGCTATGGCAGCGAACTGGTCAACGTCGTGGCCGACGCTCGGCAAGAACATGGGCCGGGCCTCGGGACGTTTGCTTATGACGACGAAGGGGTGGCCGCGCAGTCGACGCCAATTATTACGAATGGACGCTTCACCGGGTATCTGAGTTCGCGCGAAACCGCCCACGCCATCGGCGCCGTGCGCTCGGGAGGAACGCTACGCGCCGAAAGTTGGAACCGTCTGCCCATGATTCGCATGACCAACGTCAGCATTCTGCCCGGAGAGAAACCGATGACTCTGGACCAGCTGATTGCCGCGACTGACGATGGCATTTACATGGAGACTAATAAGTCGTGGTCGATCGACGACAAACGCTACAACTTTCAGTTTGGATGTGAGATCGCGTGGGAGATCAAGCACGGCAAGCGGGTGCGGATGCTGAAAAATCCTTCTTATTCCGGGATCACGACGGAATTTTGGAATTCGATGGACGCAATCTGCTCGCGCGACGAGTGGACACTGTGGGGGACTCCAAACTGTGGCAAAGGCCAGCCACAGCAGGTCGTGGGCACGGGACACGGCGCGAGCCCGGCGCGGTTCCGAAATATTCGCGTCGGCTCGGCGTACCAGGGGAGCTAGCAAAGAATTTGTAATTTTGTAATCGGGTAATTTGGTAATTTAAAAACCCCAGATCAAGGAGCGTGAGGTTGGTTTCAAATTACCAGAGCGTGTTTAAAAAATGCCTTTCAGGTCGGACGGCGCATCCCTCAGGGGCTAAAGCCCGCATTTCTGTTGGCCCATGGCGGCACGGCTAAAGCCGTGCCCTACCCAAAACCGATTTTTGAAACACGCTCTAGGAACTACCCAGTTACCAATTGCCATCAATGCTGACCAAAGAAAAAGCCGCGGACATCTTCGACCGAATTCGTCGCTTCTCGTCGGCCGACGAGGTCGAAGCCATCTTCACCGGCTCCCGTTTTGCCTTGACTCGCTTCGCCAACAACGCCATTCATCAGAACGTTGAGGAAGAGAACTCCATCGTTTCGATTCGCACGAATTTCGCCGGCCGGACGGCGCGCGCCACCACCAATCAGTTTGACGGCGAGAGTTTGCAGCGGGCAATCACGGCTTCGGAGAATCTTGCGCGAGTGCAAACCCCCGACCCCGATTTGCTGCCGATGCCAACGTCTGAAGAAGCAAATGCCGCGGGCGAGGGCGCCCGCGCCACACGTTTTTTTAGCCAGACCGTCGCGATTACTCCTGCCGATCGCGCGGAGGTAGTCGAGGGCATTGTGTCCGTTGCCGGCAAACACAAGCTGGCGACGGCGGGTATCTACTCGACTTCGGAATCCGGCGAAGGAATCTTCAACTCGCGCGGCTTGGCGAATTGGCATCGCCAGACGTTGGCGGAGGTTTCCATCACCATGCTGGCCGATGATTCTTCCGGCTGGCAGAAATTGAATTCGCCCGATGTGAGTAATCTCGATTCCATTCGGTTGGCAGAGACGGCGGCGCAAAAGGCGGTCGAATCAGCCCATCCGCGGGAGATTGCGCCGGGGAAGTACAGGGTAATTCTTGAACCGGCCGCGGTCCTCGACATGGTTGGCTTCATGTTCTGGGACTACAGCGGCGTGGCGATTCTCGACCAACGCTCGTTTCTCAACGACCGGATCGGCACCCAAGTATTTGGAGAAAACATCAACATCAGCGATGACGCCGCGCATCCTCTGCAAGCGGGTTCGCCGTTCGATGGCGAGGGCATGACGCGCCAGCGCGTGCAATTGGTTGAGAACGGCGTGGTGAAGCGCGTGGTCTATGCGCGCGCCACGGCGCGGAAGATGAAGAATTCCGAGTATGCCGGCAAAGTCGGCCTCATCGAACCCACCGGCCACGGATTTCCCTTGCCCAACGAGGTGGGCGAGATGCCGCTGAACATTGTTTTTGGAGGGCCAGAAAATCCGCAGAGCGTTGAGCAAATGGTCGCGTCAACCGAGCGCGGCGTGCTGGTTACACGACTGTGGTACATCCGTGAAGTGGATCCGTACGAGAAGATCGTGACCGGCATGACGCGAGACGGAACTTTCCTGGTGGAGGACGGCAAGATCCAGCGCGGTCTGCGCAATTTTCGTTTTAACCAAAGCCTGATCTCGATGCTATCGAATGTCGATACGATGAGCGCCCCGGTCCGCGCCTGCGGCGAGGAATCGTTTGACATGGTGACGCCGGCGATGAAGGTGAAAGAGTTTAATTTCACCGAGGCGACGAAGTTCTGAACCCGCGGCCCACTCCACACCCAAGTAGATCGCGAAAGTCTTTCCGGTTGCGCTCCAGCCTAACGGCTAACTGCTAAGTGCATTCGACCCGAGTGCGGATGTGTCAGCCGCGCATCTCGGCTGCGCATCGCGGTTTGATTATGCCCCTAAGTCCCTGTACCACGGGCACTTCGCCGCCGTTGTTCCATGACTTCCGTAACTTTGCATTGCCGATGCTGGGGTGTAATCTCGCCCTGGAATGTGCACATGCTCAATCGGAGTGGTGCATGGCACGAACCGGAAGGAAGGTCGACGCAAACGTGTCTGAAGCCGCCAAGGGAACCGTTGCTGAAGTCAACAAGAATCGAAGGGGTTATACGGACGTGCAAGGCGCGCCGCGCTTTCCCATCAAACTGCCGGTGGCATTGAAGTCGGCAGTCAACCAGTCTGAAGTCGCGGGAAAGACGGTCGAGACCGAGAACATTTCCGCCAACGGCGTCCTGTTCCGCATGGATGCCGATGTGCCCGTAGGTTCGGCTGTCGATTTTACGATTTCTCTTCCCGCCGATGTCCTGGGCGCGGAAGCCGACGTACAGGTCGATTGCCGGGGACGAGTGGTGCGCAGTTTTGCGGATGGTGGCCGGCGTGGAGTCGGTGTGGTGATTGACGAGTACCGTTTTGAGCGCAGGTAGTTTACGCGGTTCTGCCGTGAAAGAACGGCCGCGCGGGTAGGGCGCGACAGGTAGGACGCGAAAAGAGGAGAGATGGGCAGCACTTCGGTCAGCAGTTCGGTGAGTGTTGAGCCAGGCGACGGTATTCAGCCTGAGGACGGCAAAGGCACCATCCGCGTGATTGTGGCGGATACCCAGGCCATTTTCCGCGCCGGGCTGCGTAAGATCTTTGCGCTTGAGGATGACATACGCGTTGTCGGCCAGGCTGAGAGCCTCGATCAGACCATTGCCGCCATTCAAAAATTCTCCGCCGACATTGTGATCTTCGAAGCGGCGCTGGCCCCGAATCCAGCGGACGCTGTTTCCGATCTTCTCCGGCAAAGTGCGACCTGCCGCTTTGTCGTCGTGCTCCAAGAGCCCGACCAGGAGATGACGCTCGACCTGTTCCGGCGCGGCGCGCATGGCATAGTTTCGCGCGAAATTGAGCCGGAAATGCTGGTGGAATGCCTGCGCAAAGTCGCCCAGGGTGAACCCTGGCTCGAAAGCCGCGCGGTCGCGTGGGTGATGCAGGCTTATCGCACGCAAGGCGTGCGTCCGGCAGGGTCGCGTCCCAAAGTTTCGCTCACGCCCAAAGAGTCGCTCATCGTCTCCTGCGTTACGCAGGGGATGAAGAATAAAGAGATTGCCTTACGGGTCGGCACCACCGAGCAGGTGGTCAAGAATTATCTCCGCAAGGTCTACGACAAACTGGGAGTGGCCGACCGTCTGGAACTCGCGCTCTACTGCCTGAATCACCGCGTGATTGAGGGCGTGGGCCAGGCCCAGCCCGCCCAACCGCCCAACGGCCACGCTCCGGCGGCGCCAGAAACGCCCAACGCCGCGGCCGCTGCTTCGGGATCATCCCGCTCCTAATTCTTTTCTTCTAGTACAATTCCTTCTTCAGTTCTCGGTTAGAATTGTTGAACTTTTCACTGAGAACTGGCAACTGGGAACTGTCCCTAAGAGAGGCAAACTATGAAAGGCGACGAAAAAGTTATAGCCATCCTGAACGAAGCACTCAAAGCCGAGCTTACCGCCATCAACCAGTATTTCCTTCACGCCGAGATGTGCGAGAACTGGGGGTATGAACGGATGGCCAAGCACACCCGCAAGGAATCCATCGAAGAAATGCACCATGCCGAAATCCTGATGGAACGTATCCTGCTGCTCGATGGCGCTCCCAGCATGACCGAAACTTTCAAAATCAATATCGGGCAAAACCTGAAGCAGCAACTGGAGAGCGATCTGCAGCTCGAATACACGGCCGTGAAACGCCTGAATGACGGCATCAAGGCCAGCGTGGCGGCCGGCGACAACGGTTCGCGCGAGTTAATGGAGAAGATCCTGCTCGATGAAGAACATCACATCGACTGGCTGGAAGGGCAACTGCACGCGATTAAAGAGATGACCTACGAGAATTACCTGGCCCAGCAATTGCTCAAGCCCGAGGAAAGCTAAGCGCAGCAGCCGGCCCTCTCAGTTGCCATCCCGACCCGGAGCGAAGCCCAAGGGGAGGGATCTGCAGTTCGTGGGCAGTCCGCAGCACTGTTAGAATCAAAATAATCGCTTCGCACGGCGCCGGAGAGATGGCCNNGAATCCCACTCTCTCCGCCAGTTCTCAAATCACAGCCAAAAATGCGGGTTCCGCGAGCTTGTTACTATTTTTGAGCGGTTCCTGTTACTAAAAATCGTGAGAGTTCCTTGTTTCGCGGTATTGGATTCAAGGGAATCTCATAGCATACCGCACCGCAACGCTGTACATCCGCATCACCAAGAACGGCAGAAGCTCGTTCTGCAAGCCTGTTTACCAATCTAAGGGTCGCCTCAAGCCCCAATACGCAATGGTCAATCGCGAACCGGAGCACCACAAGGAGGGGGTCTACTACCTTCGTTTCGGAACGGACGGCGGGAAACAGCAGTTTGTGCTGGTTGGCAAAGACCCATTCGTCGGTTTGGACAAGCTTGCCGAAAAGCAGCGGTGGCTCCGGGACCGGGAACGGCGGGTCGTTCCTCAAACGCCTGTCAACGCTAAAACGGAAAGCTGTCGGCTCAGCATCGACGATGCGGTCGAGCAGTATTTCAAGAACCTTCACTCGCAGGGGAAAGACCCGAAAACTATCCGCGTTTATAAGGTGGCGGTCGAAGAGTTCCGCAAGTCATGTACCAAGAAATTCTTGGACGAGATTGGGAGGCAGGACTTGATCGACTTCATGGGATGGCTGCGGAAGCAGCCCCCGAAACTGCGGAAAGACGGCACACCTCGTAAACAGCGCAGGTCCGGTGATCCGAACCGGACATACTTCAACAAGGTTAACAACGTCGTGATCTTCCTCAGCGCAAATGGCATAAACCGCCTTCTGAAGAAGAGCGAATATCCCAAGTTCGCCGAGAAGCCTGTGGTTTATTACGACGCAGAGCAGGTAAAAGCTTTGTACGCGGCAGCGAAGAACGACGAAGAACGGTTCACGCTCGACTATTTCCTCAAGAGCGGTGTTCGTGACGGTGAAGCCGCTCACGCGGAATACAGCGACGTCAAGGGTGGCTTCTTAAATATCGTGGACAAGCCGCACCTCAACTGGCACCCAAAGCATTGGCATACCTCTGGGGCTCGCCAGCGCTCAACGCTTGGCTCGGTCGTCGCAGCGGATCAACAGGAAAGAGTGCCTAGATTGCCGTCGCGAACGGCTGACTTTTGAAGTCCTTGTTACTTTTTTGTTACTTTTTTGGGGTATAATCCGTCCTGTTTTGGCTGCTGTGGACTTCGTTAACCATCGTCGAACTTCATCGCAGCAACTCTAAAAGTATCTGCCATTACAAAGGGATAGAACGATTTTTCCATTGTTGTTGTGATTTCTGAAATTGGTCGGAACACAATCCCACTCTCTCCGCCATCAACTCGTTGATGTGAAGCTGCTTAGCCGATGCGCTGACGTCCACTAGCGTCCATTAACGCGCCATCGCCTGCTTCACGACTCTCCCATGAGCTTCGCGCATCGAGTCCATCATCCCTCCACCATACGTATTCAGCGTGGTCTGAATGGACGCGTGCCTCATGAGTTCCTTCTGGACCGTGAGAGGCTCGCCGTTGTCCCCGAGCCATGCCCGGTAGGAATGCCGCAAGGTATGCCAGCCGATCGGTCCTAACCCCGTTTCCTGCCAACTTCGGGTTGGCCGACAAACCGGGAGCGATGCTGAGCGAACCATTAAGCAAAACAGCAAAACCGCAAGATCCTCTCCAGCTATGTGCTACTCCACCCGCAATAGGATCCCCCCACCTGGGGCGAGCCAGTTTTGCTCACCTTCGAAGGGCTCCGCTCGACCTGAGTAAGGATTCACGCGCACAACGTCGTACACTTCCCGCTTGAACTGAATGTCGAAGCGGAAAGAGTACGTCAGATCCTTGTTGACGATCATCAGATAGGATCGCCCCTTTTCGTCTTCGAATTCACCGACCAGAAAGCGCGCCGCGACGGAGGGCGGTATATACTGATCTTCGTCTTTCACCATGTCGATCCACCGCACCAGGCGGCTCTCAGAAAGCGGCTGGCCTTGCTTGGGCACGTCGGGATAGTGGTAGACGCCTGTGCTCCGCAGTCCGACCAGTGTTGGAGCGAGTGCGTGGATCTCGTAGTTGATGCGGCGCAGCGCGTCCCAGGTCGCGGTTTTGTTTCCAAACTGGTCGATCGCACCCATCCGGTAGTTGCCTCGTTCCGGCGTAAAGTACGTGAAGTACTGGATGCCTCGCCCGCCGTAGGCCAGCGCGCTGTATACCTGCAGGTGTAA
>PLIC01000305.1 GCA_003139995.1 Candidatus Acidiflorens stordalenmirensis
ACACTACAAAACGAAAGCGCCCCAGACTCCGTTTAGAGCCACGGGACGCTCGTTCGAACAGCCCTCCCCCGAAAACTGTTCAATTCCGACTTAGGCTCTGCCCCAAAGTTCGTGAATAGCTCCTGCGTGCCACATGTCGGCACTGCTGGGCTACATGGTGAACGTTCGGAATGTGTCCCGCGAAGGCGGGAGTAGAGCGCGGCGCATCAACGCCCTCACTTATTTTCGAAAGCCTCTGCAATTCTCATCCAGCCGCTTTCATCCGCGGGTTCGGCTGTGCAGAGTGCGATGAAGCGGATCAGGGAGCTCCACGTGTTTTCCGACGCCTGCTTGTGCGCCTTGAAAAACGCCAAGCGCGTTTTGCCGCTTCGTGTCGCCGTTGAGTTTCGGAATGCTTCCTTCGGGATTCCGGATTTCGCGCGGCTACGCGGCCGATCTTCGCAAGTTCGATTAGCTTTTCCCTGGATACTCCACGTCCGCACTTAGGACAGTGCCTCCCCTCCGCGTAGTAGCACCGCAGCCACGGCAGACATTATCAGGTTTCGGGGCCTTGACCGATGGAACGTCTCTTCCCTTTACGGAACGTTTCCGACTTTGAGTAAGGCGAGTTGCGATCCAGAGTCTCCGGAAAGAAACACATGTTAGAACATATACTCTCCAGGTGCGACTGTTTCATCGTACCCGGAGAGTGTTTTCCGCTGTAGTAATAGGCGCCGAGGCTCGCGTCAGAATTCTATGTTCGCCCGAAGTTCAATCTGGCGTGGACCATAGCTCGGGGAAGTTCCGCCGATCCCGAACCCGGGCGCCGTGACGTTCGGAAAACCTCCGCCAGCGGCATAGCAATAGTACGAGCACCCTGCGCCCGACCCAGGCTGGAAGGTTGGGTGATTGAAGGCATTTATCATCTCCGCCTGCAGGCTGAAACTGATGCCTTCAGCGATCGGGACATGCTTGCTAATCGACAAATCGTCATTGACGTAGCGTGGGCCGTGGAGATAGACAAGTTGGCCAATGGTGCCGGGAGTTATGTTCGGCGTGATGTACGACGAATTGGCGCCGCCACCGGTTGCGCTTGCCAGGTATTTCGGGTTCAGGAACGATACGGTTGGCGTTCCCGCTATCCGGTATACACCGACCGCATCTTGCAGTTGAGACGCCGTGACGCCATTCAGGACAACACCCCCATCGGCGTAGTCGTTATACGTGGCGTATCCCCCTTGCAGCAGCCACGGATTTCCGCTTTGCAAGGTGAAAATGGAGCCGACGATCCAGCCACCTGCGATCCTATCCACCAGACCGCCACGATTCGCAAACTGCTTGCCTTTGCCAAAAGGAAGGTCGTACGTCCCGTTGATGTGAACGGAGTGGCGGATATCGAAAAGGGTCGGCCCGTAACTCTCCCGCATATTGCGAAGCGTGAAAATGTTCACAGAGCCCTGCCAGTTATTCTGCGTTGAGATTCCGAGCGTGTGAGACCAGGTATAGTTCGCATCGAACTGCATGCCGTGCCACTGCCGCTGGCGGAAGTCCACCTGCAAGGAGTTGAAGTTCGAGTATCCCTTGGCCACCAATTGACTCAGGCCAATCCCCTGCGCATACGGATTGACTTGGAAGAAGTTGACCGGATACCCGGCACCTGCGCCGCTATATCCCTCAGTGGCGCACGGACTAAAGTTAGTGGAGCCCACCAAGTTGCAAAGGTAGGGAGCGGCGCCTGCTATGCCGGCAAGCACGCTAGCCAAACCTCCCGCTTGTCCCGTCGTCAGATCGGTGACGAAGTTGCTATTGCAAAAATCTGCAGCAAGCCCGTCTGCACACGGGGAATTGAACTCACCAGCCCCAACGAATGCGGACTCGAAAATCGGTATCGCCTGCTGTCCTGCGAGCCCGTGATTCGCAAACGAGCCCTGGTAGTTGGCGTTGCCGCTGGCATTGTTGATCGTCAGATTTTGCTGCGCGGCCTTGAACTGCGTCAGGAAGCCGTTCTCGAAAATATTAACTTCGTTCTGATCGATTACCATCCACTGGCGGAGGCTCCGATTACCCACGTAGCGTAGCTCCAGCGCGCTGTTTCCAGTGAGCTGCCGCTGGATCCCAAGGTTCCAGGATTCGGTGTAGGGTTGCTTGATATTCGGCCCGACGCCGTTGATTCCCGGCCCCCCCTGGAAGGTGAAGTCGGAAAACGGATAGCTCTTCAGGAATTGCGTGGGGTTATATCCGTAGCCGTTTGGCAAATAGCTCTGCAAATTTGTATTGGGCCCCTGCCAGGTCAGACTCCCCGGCAGAAAGGTCCCGGCTCCAGTGCCATACGCGTTGGCGAAGAAGCTCTGGTAGTAGACCGCGGCGTAATCGGAGGCCTGGTTCCAGAAGTATTGCTGCGGCTCGGTGAATCTGCGCAGAGAGTAGCCCGCGCGGATTACCGTCTTATCCCCGCCAAGCAGTTTTCCACGCGGATTCCAGGCGAGTCCGAAAGCGGGCTGCGGAGTCACATACCAGGGCTTGGCGGGTGAACTATTCTGAGTTAACAACGGGTCATTCGTGCCCGTCAGCGTTCCGGGACTGAAAATATTCCCAATTCCCGAAGGCCCCCAGACCGCGTCCGGGGCAGCCGAGTGGTAGGCATTGGTCAGGTCGTAATCGGGCCATGTGAGATCCCAGCGCAGCCCATAGTTCAGGGTCAGGGTCGGCCGGATGCGATACGAGTCCTGGACAAAGAACCCAAACGCCTTCTGCAATTCGTCGAGGTTATAGGCTCCAATCTGCTGGGCGTAGGAATCGGTTTTCTGGCTATACGCATAGCTTCCACCGGCGCCACTGATGCGCCCCACCAGGACCGCATAGAGTTCCTGAGCCTCCGCCAAAGAGGTTCCGGAAGCATTCGGCACCGTTCCACCTGCACTGTTTGTAAAGGCTCCTATCGCGGGGTCTCCATTGGCTAACCCAAAAGTGATTCCGGGATATCCAAGGGCGCCGTTGTAGTAGTGGTTCTGCTCCCGCCACCACGAGAAACCAAAGCTCAACGTGTGTGCGCGGCGTTGCCAGGTCAGCGTATCGGAAAAATTGAACACGGGATAGTACGAGCCCGTTGGGATCTGAAAGAGCGTACCATTCATTTGGTTGTTCATTGCATACGGGATATTGCCGAAATTCCAGCCGAGTTGCTGGGTGTCCGGGCCGGGAATAACTCCATTGTAGGCGAAGAAGCTCGCGGTATAAAGAAAGCCGCCGCGGAACTCGTTGATCAGCGATGGCGAGAATGTGTAATCAATCCCGGCAGCGGCGGTATAGGAATTGCCTTTATAACCGGCTCCGGTTTTCGCAAAGGTGAGCCCGGGAAGATTTGGCGCATACGTCGAAGGCGACACGGTCTTAGTCATGTTCCACGCAACGTTGAACCTCAGCTTCTGGTTCAAGTTGTAGTCGACGCGCACAGTCGGATAATAAGTGGTCGTTGGATTGTTGTTTAACCAACTGAGTTGCTGAAAATTGAGGTCACTGAGCGGGCTGAGCGTCCCATACGTCTCGGCACTATTCGTGGCCTGCAGAACTGAGGTAACCGAAGAATTCACTGTGGAGGGGATGGACCCGCCGCAGGCAGTCGTACAATTCGCCGCGATGTTGAGCACATTCACAGTTTGGGGATTACCGTTCGTGTCGGTATAGCTGAAGTTACCGGCTTGCGCGGCAGAAGTGAGAAGCCACGCGTCTGCGTTGGTCGAACCGGGCTGTTTGGACATGGCAAAGGTACCAAAGAAGAACAGCTTGTCTTTGATGATCGGGCCACCCACACTCCCGCCAAACTCGTTCAGAATCAAGTGGTTCTTCGGCAATCCCAACTCATCGTTGAACCAACTGTTGGCATTCAGCCATGAGTTTCTAAAATCTTCGTAGGCTCTGCCGTGAAACTTGTTGCCGCCCCGCCGGGTGATGAAGTTGATCTGCATGCTCGAGTTGCCGAAGCCCTGGTTCAGATCGAGTTGATCGGTCTGGACCGTCATCTCCTGAATGTTTTCCAGGCGCGGCTCGACAGCGGGCTCTGCGTTTCCCAAGAATTTCATGCGTCCCGCATTGCCTACAACCCCATCGATATTGCTTCCCTGCGCGATCGACGGCAGCCCATTCCAGGTTCCGCCGCCGTCGGCGAGCGTACCGGTGTAGCCGGGGACGAGTTGAGACATCTGTGTCAAATCGCGGCCTGCAATGGGCAGGTCTTCAATCTGCTTCAAGTCGATAACGGTCCCGATCATTGAGGAGGTGGTTTCCACCAGCGGAGCTTCACTCTCGGTCACAACCACGGTCTCAGTGAGCGTTCCCACGGTGAGAGTGGCGCTGATGTCGGTTGTCTTGGACGCCTCCACGACCACCGCATCATAAACTTGGCTTTTGAAGCCAGTCTTGGAGACAGTCAATTTGTAGGTTCCAAGCGGCAGGTTGGTGAAGGTGTACGTGCCCGCGCCTTGTGTCTCTGCCTTTCGAAGATCGTTCGTTGCCAAGTCGCGGAGTTCTAGTTCGGCGCCTTGTACGACACTAGCGGCCTGATCGAGGACAGTCACCGTGACTTTCCCTTCAGAACCGTGCTGCGCCCAAACGGGTGGAACCCCAATTACCAGCAGCAATAAAGAAACAGTGGCGAGAACCGTGCGAAAATACGATGAAGACATACACCCTCCTTAGCGTTGGCAGCCCGCGAATCTAGCTCGCTGGAGTTCGAAGCGCCACCTTCGGAAAAGTCCGGAGCCTTACGGGTTCGGACTTGTCGTCCGGCAAACGTTTTCCTATCGACCAAATTTTGTATACTGTATCCGCCCCATTTGTCAACGCTTTTCTCTTCTCCACCGGGAACGGGGAGGACATACTGGGCGGTGCTGCTTGCAGAACCTTGTCGGGAAACAACTTCGGTGAATACTCCTAGGCGTTTCTCCAGGCGCGATCTCCTGCGGTACTTGGGATTGGCCGGTCTGGCACTGACTAGAGGCCCGCGCGTTTGGCCTGCTCTTTCCGCAGTTCCCCCGGTGACATTTGTGGATGTGGCTCAGACGGCAGGGATTGCCTTTCAGCACGACAATGCTGCGTCCTCGGAAAAATATCTGATTGAAACGATGGGCTCCGGCTGTGGATGGATCGATTACGACCAAAACGGTCTGTTCGATCTCTATCTCGTCAACGGCGCCGCAACCCGTGTCTATAACCCGAAGCAGCCGTTGCGTAGCACGCTTTACCGAAACAACGGCGATGGCGCCTTTACCGACGTCACCGCCAAGGCCGGAGTTGGCGCTGAAGGTCTTTTCGGCATGGGCGTTGCCGTAGGCGATTATGACAATGACGGCTTTCCGGACCTGTTGGTTCTCGGATACGGACGGTGCATCCTTTATCACAACAACGGAGACGGAACGTTCACCGACGTGACCAAGCACGCCGGCGTCGAGAATTCGGGCCGTTGGGCATCGAGCGCGGCGTGGTTCGATTACGACAACGACGGGCAAATGGATCTGGTCATCGCAAACTATGTCGACTGGTCTCCCGAGCGCAACTTCTACTGCGGCGATGCTGGTCCTGGCATGCGCAGCTACTGTCATCCGGATGACTTCCACGGCCAACCGCCGACGCTCTACCACAACAACGGCGACGGCACGTTCACTGACGTGAGCAAATCGTCCGCCGTGGGGCTGAAGGGAGGCAACGGTCTTGGTGTCGTGACCTTCGACTACGACAACGACGGTTGGCAGGACATCTTCATCTCCAATGACCACATGGCAAATTTCCTGTTTCACAATAACCGCAACGGCACCTTCACCGAGATTGGATACGTGGCTGGCGTCGCCGTCAGCGCAGATGGCGACTTTGAAGCGGGCATGGGAGTCGACGCTGCCGACACCACCGGCAGTGGCCGGCTCGATCTGGCCGTCGCCCACCTGGACATGCAGTTGGCGCGGCTGTATCAGAATATGGGAGGCCAGTTATTCGACGATGCAACGCTGAGCTCGAAGATCGGATACACCACATTCAACATGAGTGAATTCGGCCTGCGCTTCATGGATTACGACAACGATGGCGCGGTGGATTTGTTCATGGCAACCGGACACGTCCTCGACAACATCGAGCGCTACCATGCCAATGCGCACTATGCGGAGCCCAAACTGATGTTCCGTAATCTGGGACGTGGCATTTTCGAGGATGTGAGCCGTGAATTGGGGCCCGATTTTCAACTCCCGCGCGTCAGCCGGGGAGCTGCCATCTGCGACTTCGACAATGACGGAGACTTGGATATCCTCGTCAATCACTGTGGAGGAGCGCCCCAGCTACTGCGCAATGACGGCGGGAATGCGAATCACTGGCTGGAGATTTTCCTGATCGGCACGAAGTCTAATCGCGATGGCGTGGGCGCCCGCGTCAGAGTCACGGCTGGAGATCTTGTTCTGTTCGATCAGAGAAAAGGCGGAATGAGCTACCAATCCGCGCAGGATCCGCGGCTGCATTTCGGGCTCGGGCAACACTCGCTTGTCGACTCGGTGGAGATTTCCTGGCCCAGCGGAATGGTGACCAAACTAGCCAGCCTCAAGAGCGACCAAATTGTTGCCGTCAGAGAAGGCGCCGGCATTGTGGAGCGCCCGTTCCCTCGCATCGCCGCAAAATAATTCGGACGGCTGACGCAGTTGTTCGATTATCGATGACTCGGCTTTTCTTCCGCCTCCTGCTCGATTCCTGACCCGACGTAGCCGGCTTTGCGATCTCCGGGAGCAGTCCGGATTCTCTCAGCCTTTGCCTCATTCAAGTTCGCGAGGATGCCGAGCATTTCCTGCGCGCGCTGCGGGTCGCCACGCCTCTGATAAGCCTTTGCCAGATTTGCATAGACCGACGCATTGCCCGGCTCGATCTGCCGCGCTCTCTCGAGATGGGTGATCGCGTCGTCGAGCTTATCGGCCATGAGGTAGAGCTTGCCAAGGGCGATGCGTGGACTCGGATCGCCAGGGCGCTCCGCCACTGCTCTCTGCAGCGCCATCTCAGCTTCGCCAAGCTCGGGTTGGCCCGGAACGGCACCGGCACGCATCAGGGCCTCGCCAAGAATCGTCAAGAGCACGGAATTCTCGTGACCCTGCCGGATCCCCTCTCGCGCCACTTGTATCGCCTCCCTGACATTTCCCTGGAGAAATTCTTCGTGCGCCGCAGCCAAGTACCCAATATCGCTGTTTGGTGCGAGCTTACGGGCCAGTTCGAAATCCGCTTTGCCTCGGTCGAACTGGTCAAGTTGGGAAAGAAACACGGCTCGCTCGTAATACAACCGAGCGGAATGGGGAAGATTCTGGATTCCGAGATTCACAATTTTCAGACCGAGTGCGTAATCCTTCCGTTCCATGCACGCATCCGCCAAGAAAAGATAAAGCTTCTCGTTTTGTGGCGTCAGGAGCACGGCCTTCTGGAAAGACGCCCACGCCTCACGCGGCTGGGCATTGCCGATCTGAGCCTGAGCAAGAAGATTGTAGACATCCGCACTTTCATGCCCGTTGTCCCGCAGCGAACTGAGGATCTGGACCGCCTGCACAAACTGGCCCGTACCCACATAGCAAAGTGCTAGGTTGAACTCGGCGGCATACGCGTTTGTAACTCGCCCTCGAGCAGCCAGAAGGTGAGGAATAGCTTCCACAAACAAACCACGCCGAGTCAGGGCAGTTCCGTTCCGAAGTTCTGCTTCGGCATCTGGCTGTGCTTTTTCGGTGGGCTCGCTCGCTTGCTGAGTCGGATTTATTGAAACCTGTGGTCTCGCGACCTGGGCCTGAATGGGAACGCTGGTCCATAGCACGATCCAAGCCGCCGCGATTGCAACCCGCAATGCCATCGAAAAATGCCTTCGTCACTACTCTAGCGTTTCATCGGCCTTGCCTCTTCGACACGCTTGTCGACCAGATCGGCGATGACTTGGGACAATACACCGCGCAGATTGAAAAGTCATTGTGAGCGCGCCTGCATGGCCGACCCCACTTACCGCTTGGCATTTCACCAGCAACGGGAGTATACGTTATCTCACAGCCGCCCGTGCTCCTGTACGACAGTGGGGGCGGTGCAGTGACAGCTCGATGGTCGCTCCGGCGGAAGCCGCCTCCAACTCTACGGCTTGCTCGAACTCCTCCGGTGGTCGGTAGTAGAGCGCGGCGCATCAACGCCCTCACTTGTTTTCGAAAGCCTCCGCAATTCTCAGCCAGCCGCTCTCATCCGCGGATTCCGATCGGGAGAGTTCGATGAAGCGGATCAGGGAGCTCCACATGTTTTCCGACGCCCGCATGTGCATCCGGAAAAACGCCCGGGACCGCGCTTTGTTCCGCGGGCAGTCGGGCGGTAAGTTCGGCAACCACGGTCGGCCCGCGAATGCAGAGTCAATCTGCTCAGCGGATCGCTGCCATCGACCGATCTGTTGGACTGTCACGAGTGCCGCTGCTCTTCTTATTTGATCCACGCACTCGGTACGCTCCTCCAGTGCGCGCCGAATCTTCCGGCGTGTTGCCGGGCAAGCCCGTGTCGCTCCCTTGTCGCGAGTCCGCCCTGTCGTGCCCACTCCCGCAGTTGCTTAGTGCCGTGTTGTTCGGCGCGGGCGTTCCCACCCTTCTCGGCATTCTTTTTCGCCGCGAGCACACGGGGACTGGGCTGAGCCACCGGCTGGCTGTATTTCGGATAATGCTTCCGACGTTTTCGCAGTTTTTTGAAGTACGCCCAATTGAACTTTGCGAGCGCCGCCTTCCCACCACAGCTTGCCCACTCTGACAAAACCTCACGACCGTAGCGGGCGGCACGTTCCTGTCCTCCGAAGCTGCCGTTTCGTCGAGCAGCAACTGCGTGCTTCGATGGTGCTGATGGCGTTTGTGCAATCGGGGCTGAGCATGCCTTCTTCATTTCAAGCCCCTTCGGAGTGCAGTCTCAAAACTGCTTGGGCAAGCCGTAGAAATTCCCATTCATTGCATCCTTCCATTCATCACCGTGCCCGCATGCTTTCAAGCGGAACTACTGTATACACAGTCGCGCAGGTGAATTGTTTGCCAAGCTGTAGCTTTCTGCCTTGGTCCCATTCAAGGGTGGGGATAGCCATTCTTCCCCTTCTGTTTAGTAGGGGCAAGCTAGGCCTACCCCTCCAACATCGGGACGATCGGGACTACCGGCTGTGTGTACTGAATCGCAAACTTGTCTTCCTTTCAATCGGCCGCCCTATCCCGTCAGTCCCGATTGTCCCGATTCGCAGCCTCACGCTCGATCCTCAGCGTCAAGCCTGAGTAGTCGGCTCGGTATTTTGACCACGCGTGGTCGTTTACCCCTGATCGTTTCTCGTTTCAGGTTTCTGTCGGAGTCCGACCCAATCAGAAACCCTCTGTCTTTTATGCGCGGCCAAAGAGCTTTCTGACCAATCACGATGAACTCACCTTGCTCCTGTGCTAACTTCTGTGCTGCGCCGAAGGCGGCATCCGGATGCAGCAAGGCGACGTCGTTGTCCAACCAGCCCACGTGATCGCCCTTCGGGTTAGGTGCGTTCTCAGATTCCAGATCTTGGAGGTAGACTCGACCGGACGCCAAGAGTGATTGCATAAGTTGAAGAAAACGGTTTACCGGATCCTCAGATTTCTGATGGCGATATTGTGCTCGTGCGGCGGACCCCAGCGCTTTCCACATGTCTTCCTGCAATTTCCATGCTTCTTTTTCAGAAGGCGCTCCACAATCCATCGCAAACTTGAGGAAATGGTTCATACCGAGCTGAAGATCCGCGACTATGTCCCTCCGAATGGGCCGGCCTTAGCGGCGCTGGATACCTGGGCTGCACGGTTCTCCAATCGTATGCCGCAAGCCTTCGTGTTCCCGTCCTGCGAAAACGGAAAAATCCGCCTGGATCGCCCAATTGCGAACTGGCGAACCGCCTGGCGCAGGATTTGCAAAGCTGCGGGCTGCCGCGACTTCGCTTCCACGACCTGCGTCACAGTTTCGCAACGAAGCTGCTGGAGAATGCGGTACCATATGCAACAGGGGCTCAAATTCTCAGTTGGTCCGCGACGACTGCCGTACGGATGGCGAAGCGACACGGTCACATCCGTCCGGAAGTGCAACGGCGGGCGGTGGATGCCATTGCGACGGTCGGTTTTTCAGCAGGTGTGCACCAAATTGAGCACGAAATGGGCGGTCTGATAAACTTAGACGAAGGCAAGTCGTTGAAGCAGTTCATGTAGGCGCGTAGCTCAGTTGGTTAGAGCGCTACCTTGACACGGTAGAGGTCAGGAGTTCGAGTCTCCTCGTGCCTACCAT
>PLIC01000216.1 GCA_003139995.1 Candidatus Acidiflorens stordalenmirensis
CCTGCCCTGCCGCCGCGCCACGGCCACGTACAGCGCCAGCAGAATCGAAGCCGTTGCATTGATGGTCATCGATGTTGAAATCGCGGTCAGGTCAATGCCCTCGAACAGCCGCTGCATGTCTTCGATCGAATCGANNGTCGTCCCGTTGGCCAGCAGATACTTGTAGCGCTTGTTCGACTCCTCGGCGTCGCCCATGCCCGCGTATTGCCGCATGGTCCACAAGCGGCCACGGTACATGGTGGCTTGCACGCCGCGCGTGAAGGGAAATTCACCCGGATACCCCACATCGCGGTCATAGTCCCACGCCGCAAGATCCACGGGAGTGTAGAGGGGACGCACGGCGATGTGAGAAGACGTTTCCTGGCTTGGGAGGCGGGCTTCCCGCTTGGTTGCGGATTCGGCCGCCTTGAGTTCCGTCATGTTTTGTTGCCCTTCTTCGCTGTTCGCTGTTAGCTCTTTGCCCTTCTCTTTACCCGCCAGAACGAGCTCAGCCCGAACCAGGTAAACGAAACCGTGAAGCATATCGCGAGCACCAGCCGACCCGGTCCTGCTGCGTGGCCAGCATGGTACCTTCCATATTCGCGCATGCCGGCCATGGCCCCGACTCCGGCCATCGCCAAGAACGTGAATCCGGTCACTTCCAGCCAGAGTTGGTGTAGCACCCGACCGAAGGAACGCGCGGTCGTGCGGATCCCCGCCAGCACCGCCGCACCCGTCCGGCTGCGCTTCACTATGTTGACGACCGCACGGAGAATCAGTTTGATTTTTTTCGCCGCTTGGCCGCCGGTCACCAGGAGGTCGGTTGGTCGGTCGATCATCAGTCGATTTTAGCAGCGGCCGAGCGTACAATGACCGTGGGCCTCATCACAAACAATCGTGATGCCCCGTCAGCGGCGTCCGATTCGAGGGGGACTCGTGGATCAGCAACTGAAGCAGCTCATGAAGGAACTTGGAGAAGCGATCAACGAGTCTCTGTCCGACTCCGAACAGATCGCCGAAGTGGTTGCCCGCATCAAGGAAGGCGGCTACGACATTTTCCTCGTCCTCGAAGCCACCATCGGCGTCAGCAAGCAAGGCGAACACACCACCGACAAGACTTCCCTGGTCTCCACCCTCAGCACCAATGCCGAACTCAAGATCAGCGATCAGGATATGAAGTTCCTCAAGTCCCTCCGCATCAAGCTTGACGACGAAGACGACTAGCCGTGCGGGTGGGGCGGACACTCTTTTCCGCCGGTTCTGGCGCTTATTCACCGGTCCAGCGCTGTCCTGGCTTGCGGCGCTTGACGATGGACATGCTCGACTGGACAGCCGGGGGCGGCTGTCCCCACGTGGTTTGTTCCGAGACCAGGCATTCTTGGCAAAATCTTCCGATTTCTCATAAAGTTTTCCCTTTCCGAAATAGGAAAAATCTTGCATGTTAGGTCTTTCGGTCTGTTAAAATAAAAATTCCCCCGTGTAAGTAGCCGCTTAGCAGCATCTTAAGGGTGGAGAGCCTCCGTCGAAAATGGCCTTCGGCGTGCACTTCACCAATAGAAGTGTCGTCGTTCGGCCCACCTCCCGCGGTCTTTAAAATGCTAGTTCGCGGGATTGACCACTGCTTTTGGCGAGCGCTAAGCAGGTAGCGACATTGAGGTGCAGGACATGGACTCCCAGGCTTCACAATTGACTCTAGGCCTTCTTCCCGAGCCTCGAACGCGTTGGGGGAGGTTCGTTCTCGGTTATGGCGTGCAGTCGCTGGTGCTGGCGTTCTTCGTGATTACTGCCATCGTGTATCCGGAAGTTCTTGTGTTACCGGTGCACGACTACCACTTCATCAACCTGGTCAGCACTCCGCCGCCGGTTCCACAGACTCCGGCGCCAGTCAAGCACTTTCCTGTTCCAAAAATCGACGAAGTGGTAACGCCGCGGCCCGAAGCTCTGCGCGTTCCCTCCGAATTGGTCCACGCGAAGAAGCCCGTTCCCGAGGACCAAGCGCCCAAGGTGACGCTCACTGCCAAAAAGGAACTTTTGCCGGACATGAAGCCGCTGATCCCCAGGCCGCCGGTCAACACGAATGTGTTCTCCACGGGAAGCTCGGCGACTCCCACCATGGCGGCCGCGCCGCAGAGAGTGCAAACGGGTGGCTTCGGCGATCCCAACGGCGTGCCCGCAGCGGAGAGTCACGGCCGCCCAATTACGATCGCGCAGGCGGGCTCGTTTGATATGCCCTCCGGCCCAGGCTATGGCAATGGCACCGGCGGATCGCGTGGCGCGCGCGGGGTGGTCGCGAGCGCCGGGTTTGGCAGCGGCGTCGCTACCGGCGACAGTTCCGGCGTTTCTGCTTCGCGCAGTACGGTTCGCCAGGGCGGCTTCGGAGACGCCGACATTGTGACCGCTTCTCAGCCCAAGCCCAAGTCCGCCGAACCCGCCGTAAAAACCGTGCCGGCTGAGATCACATTCAAGCCCCGCCCGGTTTACACTGATGAAGGGCGGCAGCTTAAGATTGAGGGCGAAGTGCTGCTCGATGTTGTCTTTTCAGCAACCGGCCAGATTCGCATCGTGAAAGTGATGCACGGCCTCGGTCATGGGCTGGACGAATCCGCGGTTCGCGCCGCCGAAAAAATTCAGTTCAAGCCCGCCCTGAGGGACGGCCAACCCGCAGATTCTGAGGCGGTATTGCACATTGTTTTTCAACTTGCATCGTAGGTCACGCATCGTAGGTGAAATGAAACAGACAAAAATGTTGCGCTCCGTATTCGCACTCCTTACGCTCTCCCTGGTCTGCGGCGCCACGTCCCTGTTCGCCCAGACTGCGCCCGACCAGACTACGCAGAAACCCCAGGTTTCGACCCGCGACGCCGCCACTCAACCGGCGAACGCCGCCGGCAGCTTCGACCAGGTTGTCGATCGAGCGGTGGAGCGTGAGCATTTTTTCATGGCCCAGATGAAACAACTTCATCCCCTGGTGGAAACTTATCTCCAGAATCTGAAGGAAGACAAAGACCTCGGCGCTCCCGTCCCCACCAGCGACGTGTACTTCCTTGGCCGATTGGATATGAGCGAGGGTACCGATGACCGCACTTTCGCGTCGCCCACTACGTCCGGCCTCGGCAAACGCATGCTCGGCAAACTGAGCAACGTTTATTCCATGAAGTTTCTGCCCCTGGGCTTTGCCCAGATGGTGATCCTCGATCAGGATTTTCAGCGCAAGTATTACGACTTCACTTTCGTCCGCCGCGAGTTCCTCGGCGAAGTACGCTGCATCGTCGTGGACGTCGCGCCCAAGAAAGATGCCGGCAAGGGCCGGTTCCTCGGCCGCATCTGGATCGAAGACCAGGACTACAACATCGTCCGCTTCAACGGCACTTACTATCCTCATCCGCGAGCCGGTTATTACCTGCATTTTGACAGTTGGCGGCAGAACCTCCGCCCCGGCGTCTGGCTGCCTTCGCTGATTTATTCCGAGGAGTCCGATCTCAAGTATCGTCTGGGCCAGACGCTTAATTACAAGGCGCAGACGCGGCTCTGGGGATATAACCTGAAGGATCTCCGCCGCAACTCTGAGTTCACTGAGATCACCGTCGATCCCCTCCAGGCAGTCCAGGACCAGAGTCAGAAAGCCCAGGACGCCAGCCCCATCGAAGCGCAGCGTGCCTGGGAACGTCAGGCGGAAACCAACGTACTTGACCGCCTGCAGCAGATCGGCCTGCTCGCGCCGGAAGGCGAAATCGACAAGGTGCTACTGACCGTCGTCAACAACGTCATGGTCACCAATAACCTCGACATTCAACCCGAGATCAGGTGCCGCGTGCTGATGACCACACCGCTGGAGTCCTTTACCATTGGACATACCATCGTCGTGAGCCGCGGCATGATTGACGTGCTGCCAGACGAAGCATCCCTGGCCATGATCCTGACCCACGAACTGGCGCACATCGTGCTCGGCCACCACCTCAACACCAAGCTCGCCTTCAACGACCGCATGTTCTTTCCCGATGAGCGCACCTTCGAACGCATGGATTTCGCCCGCGATCGCGGCGAAGAAGAGGCCGCTGACAAGAAAGCCATGGAACTGCTCAACAACTCCCCCTACAAGGACAAGCTCAGCAACGCCGGCTTGTTCCTCAAAGCGGTCCAGGCCCGCGCTCCGGAGCTGAAGAACCTGATCCGTGCGCACCTGGGCGACAGCCTTCTCAATGGCAATGCCACCAGGATGTCGTCATTGATGACCGCCTCGCCGCAATTCGACCCAAAGAAGGCCGACCAGGTCGCGGCGCTTCCTCTCGGCGGCCGGGTCAAGGTCGATCCGTGGAACAATCAGCTCGAATTGGTCAAGACCAAGCCCGTCGCCATCACTAACCCAGCCGACAAGATGCCCTTTGAAGTCACGCCCTTCTTCCCGTTCCTCACCAGGCTCGGCACCGCCTCCGCTCCAGAAAAAGCGGCTCCGGTCCCGGAGAAAACAGCGGCAACTCCGACCGGTCAGTAAGACAGGCCAAAGGTTTCAAGGTTTCAAGGTTGAAAAGTTTCAAGGTTTCAAGGTCTGAACCGCACGGAGCGCACACTCCTGGCAACCGACACCCAAGAGCCTTACGTTGAAACTCTGAAACCTTGCAACTTTGAAACCTTGCCTTCGGGAAAGAAACTACAGAAAAAATCAGGGTAAGCCCTCTGCCAGACGGCAGCGGGACTGTTCGAGCGGGCTAGTTTGCCAACTGGCTTCCGACTTGCGAGAACACGTTATTGGCGCTGCCGCCGATCAGTCGGACCGTGCCAATCACGATCACCAGGATTACTGCGAGCATCACCGCGTACTCGGCAACGTCTTGACCGCTCTCCTCAGCCCAAAGTTGACGGATTGATTGGATCACTGTTTGCCCCCATCGACGACGCGCCCTGGCCTCACTTATTCCTCGGGACAGTAGTTCACCGTCGTGTAATTGTAAAATACCCCCAACCCGGCTCTCTACCCAATAGCACACCAGTGCCTGGGATGGCACTATCGTGCTATGGCCCAGAGATTTCTCTTAGAAATAGCCTGCCTCCGCCAGACTGCCGAGAAACTCAGGTTTCGTATTAGGTATCGCCTTATCTTCCCCTGTAGAGACGGCGCTTGCCGCGTTTCTACAGGAAATCAGACGCCCCTTTAGGGTTGGACATCGGTTTTTCCGCAGCCTGCTGGATTACACAATCGTTTTCAGCGGAAGCCCCTGGTTCACCGCGAACAGCGCCAGTTCCAGGCGGGTGGAAACCCCAAGTTTGTCGAAGATGTTGCTCAGGTGGTGCTTCACCGTATCCTCGCTGATTTTGAAGTACTCGGCGATTTCCCGATTGGCATAGCCCGCGACCACCGCGGAGACAATCTCCAGTTCCCGCGGCGTCAGCCCGAATTTCCTCTGTTTTGTCTCTTCGTTCGTGCTCTGCATGAGGTTGCGCAGGTACTGCACCAGATTCGAAACGCTGTCCCGCCCCACCCAGTACTCCCCGGCCATCACCGCATGAATGCTCTTGAGCAGCAGTTGCGTGGCGGAATCCTTCAGCACCACGCCACGCGCTCCCAACTGCAACGCCTCCACCATCTGTTTCTTTTCCACCGCCGCCGTCAGCAGGATGATGCGCACCACCCCGGCCGCGCCGCCGCTCGCATTCAGGTCGCGCAGCGCATCCAGCCCAGTGTGGTGCGGCATGGCCAAATCGAGCAGAAGAATGTCGGGCTTGGTCTCCGTCGCCAACTTCACCGCCTCGTGGCCGTCGCAGGCTTCGCCCACCACTTTCATATCGGCTTCCGATTCCAGCAAGCGCCGCAGCCCGTCGCGGAAAATGGGATGATCGTCGGCAATCACAATGCGTATGGGATGGCTTCGTTTATCCATGATCGGCATGCCAGTGGTTGGCCTATCCATGATTGGCCTTTCTCGCCGGCGGAATTCGTACTTCCAGCCGCGCGCCGTGCCCCGGAGTCGATTCTACCGCGAGTTCGCCCGCCAGCAGGCGTACTCTTTCCCGGATCACTGCCGGCCCCCTCCCTGTCGTCTCCAGTTCGGCATCCGACAGCTTTCCGGAAAAAGAAAATCCCTTACCGTCGTCCTCGACGGTCAATTGCAGATTACCCGCCCGCAGCGCCAGCCGCACCAGCACATTGTGCGCTCCGCTGTGCTTGCGCACGTTCACCAGACTCTCCTGCACAATGCGCGCCAGTTCCCGGCACACTCTCGGCGCCAAATCCACCCGCTCCAGTTCGCTGACGAACTCCGCCGCGATTCCCGTCTCCCGCCGGAAGCGCTCCACCGTATCGGAAATGAAACCTAGAAGCCGGTCGGCATCGACTTCGAACGATTTCATCGCCTGCATCAGTTCGCGCAACTTCAGAACTTCTTCGCGCAGCAGTTTCTGGATTCGCCCCAGCTCCGCGTTCACCACCGGAGCCTGCGTTCCCGACTGGCGCCGCAGCACGTCCAACTGCATTTCCACGGCGATCAGCGATTGAATCGCTCCATCGTGAAGTTCGCGCGCGAACCGCGCCCGCTCCAGCGCCCCCGCCCGCTCGCGCAGCCGCCGCATCAAGTACACGTTGTAGATCGCCGGACCCACTTGCTGCGCGAACTCCTGCAGAAACCGCAATTCCTCTTCCGGCTCCCCCATCACCTCCGGGTCGAACAAGAACACCCGCCCCGACCACTCGGTCCCGAACACCAACCCCACTGAAACCACCGCGTCAAACTTCTCCACTCGCGCCAGCGCATCCACAAATTCCGTGCTCACATCGCGCAGCCGCCCTCCGTCGCGATCGAGCAGCACGGTGTGAAAACCCTTGGCGCTTCGCGACGCGTAAACCGCATCCGCCCGCGACTCGAACAGATACACCTTCTCGCTTTCCGGCAAAGCTTCCCGCCAGCGCAGCGCTCCGATGCCCTCGGCGCCACGCCTCACCTCGGCCAGAAATACCCGGTAACTGTGCGCTTCCTGCGACGCGCTCAGCACCCGCGACGCGCCGTAAATGCCCGTCACCTCCCCAAGAATCTGCTGCATGGTCCCGGTCAGTCCCGCCTCCACCCGCGTCGAACTGAGAACGCGCGTGATCACGGCGCGCTCCGCCCGCACTTTCTTCTGGTTCTCCGACATATAGCCCAGCAAAAATCCGAGCACAATCAGATACACCGAACTCATGAACAGCTGTTGCGGATCCAGTTCGCGCACGCTTACACCCAGCCGCGGCAAATGCGCCACGCGCAGCCACCGATCCGCCGCCGGTTCCAGTCCAGCTCTCACCGCGAACGCTTCCGCCCACAGCAGTGCCACCGCCGTGCACGCTGTGCCCACCGTCTCCCACAGCCCCCAGCGATACGCCGCGGCCGCCATCACGAACACGAAGAATAGGAAAAATGGTCCACGCTGCGCCGTCGCGAACATCGAGATCAGCACCGGCCACACGATGTCCACTGCGTGCACCACCAGACGAAAAGCCCTTGTCGATTGCGGCCGGAAGCGCAACAGCAACATCACCACCACCGCATGCACGAAGTACACGATGAGCAGCCAGTACAGCCAGGGCGAATACGCAAACCCGCGCACCGGCTCCATCCAAAGAGTAAGCACCGCCACAATCGTCAGCGCCACCCGCGCCGACGCGAGCCAGCGCTCTGTGCGCCGGATTTCGCCCGCACTGAGTGGCGCCCGGAAGCGCCATAGATCACGGTATCGCGGGATTATCGAGGACAAGAGACTCTCTTCGTTGAGCGATTCATTCTAACGTTAAACGCTTAATCTTAAAGGCAATCGCAGCTAAACTCCATGAGCTTCTTACTTCTGCGATCCTCACTTCTGACTTCCGCCCCAACAGGCTGCGGAAAAACTCCGCCTTCGTGGCAGGCTTCCGCCTGTAAAGACGCGGCTTGCCCCGTCTCCGGAGATGCCGGAAGCCGCGTCTCTACAGGAAATCAAACGCCCCCTTTAGGGGCTGGCAGGAGCATCGAATATCGACTTTTTCGACAGCCTGCCGCGGGTTACTCTAGTAACCCCCTCAACCCCACATCACCCTCTAGAATGGAGTTCGGAAAAGTTTGCCTTGGCCGCACTCACCAAACTCTGGGTCTCGCTGCTGGTCGCCCTGGTTTTCGCCCAGACGGCAGCTTCCCTCCTCATGCCAAGAGGCGCCGCCCTCACCATTGCCAGCGATCTCATCCAGTGCACTCTTCTGCTGGTTGCCACCGCCGCCTTCCTGTCCAATACCTCGCGCTCGCGCTGCCCTACTTTCCACATCCGGCTCTTTTGGATCCTGATGAGCGTGGGCATGCTCTTCTGGCTTACTTACCAGGGAATGTGGAGCTACTTTGAAGTCCTAAAGCGTCAGGACGTGCCCGAACCCTTCCTGGGCGAGATCGTTCTGTTCCTGCATCTGGTACCCATGATCGCCGCTCTCGCCGTGCTTCCTCATCTCCGGGAAGACGAGCGCGATGAACGCATCCGCATGCTCGACTTTGCCCTCCTGCTCGCCTGGTGGCTGTTCATTTATGTATACGCCGTCCTCCCATGGCAATTCGTGCAGGTCGATGAAGCGGCTTACAGCGCCAATTTCAACTTCGCGTATCTGACCGAAAAACTCGCGCTCCTGGTCGCGCTTGCCATCCTCGCCCACACCGCTGATGGCGGCTGGCGGCAGCTTTACGGACAGTTGCTCGGCGCCAGCGCGCTCTACGCCTCCAGTTCCTATGTCGCCAACTGGGCCATCAATCAGAAGCTCTACTACAGTGGCAGTATCTTCGACATCCCGCTGACCGTTTCCATCGCCTGGATGGCCGCGGCTCCCTTGCTCGCGCTCCGTCTCGACCTGTCCGACTCCAAGCCGTCGCAGCCTTTGCTCAGCGTTTGGATCACACGCCTGAGCATGATCGCTCTATTCAGCCTCGTCTGGACAGCCATGCAATCCGAACTCGATCCGGCGCTTTCGCCTTCGGTCAAGGCCTTCCGCATTACCGTGAGCCTTTTGACCATGACGGTGATGGGCATCGTGGTTTTCTGGCGGCAACGCTTGCTCCGCGTCGAGCTTTCGCTGTTTCTCGAAAGGTCCCACCGCTCTTTCGACGACCTCAAGGCCTTGCAGGATAAGCTCATTCAATCCGAGAAGCTGGCCTCGCTCGGCCAGTTGGTCGGCGGAGCCGCCCACGAGATCAACAACCCGCTCACCGCCATGCTGGGATACTCCGACCTGCTCAGCACCTCCAACTTGCCACCCCAGGAACGGCTCGAGACCGCGCAAATCGGCGAGCAGGTCCGCCGCACCACCACCCTGGTTGCGAGCCTGCTCACTTTTGCCCGTCAGGCCCCGTCCCGGATGGCCGCCGTCGACATCAACTCCGTGCTGCAAACCGCCGCGCGCCTGCTTGCTCCCCAACTGGAGGCCGAAGCCAGTTCGATCCGACTCGAACTCGCTCCTTCCCTTCCGCCCGTGCTCGCCGACTCCAACCAGATTCTTCACGTCTGCATGCACCTTGCGGGACAGATCGGCGCCGATCTCAATCGCGAAACAAACTCCGCCCTGTTCGTTCGCACTCACAGCCAAGGCAACTTTGTCCTGGTTGATTTCTCCTCTTACGATCCCTCTTCGCACGATCCTTCTTCGCATTCACTCTCGTACCCGTCGTTGATCAACTCCAAAGGCGCTAACAAGCCTTCTACCCTTTCGTTGAGCGCCTGCTGCCGCATCGTCGAAGAACACGGCGGCCATCTCTTGCAGCCTTTGGCTCCCGGCAAATCCGCTTTCCGGATGGAACTGCGCGTCGCGCCAAATTCCGCAAGCCGCTCCTCGCTCGCCGAGCCCAGCCAGGCCGCAGCCCACGGCAGTTCCTAGCGGCCCGTGGTGCAAGTGCGATTTGTATCGGGGCACGCCTCGGCAGCCTGCGGAGCCGTAGGCAGACTTACGCTTTACAGCGCCATGGCCAAACACGCTGAAGCGGGCGACATCCGCCTCGTGATCAATCCCGTCACCCTGATCGTTGCGGTCCCATCCTCACCGCCGTCGGACTGATCAGCGGCATGGTCCCTGCCATCCGCGCCTTACGCCTCGACCCGATCGAAGCTCTGCGCTACGAATAGAAGGGTACTTCTCCCGCCTGTAGAGACGGGGCTTGTCGCGTTTCTGCTTTTACGCTGCCCGGAATCCTGGAGAATCCACCGGAACATCTAAACCGGAGTTGTGTTATTAAGTATTTGGAGGGTGGTGACGACAAAATGAAAAAGCTGATTGGATTGCTCGCGATATGTTTTGTGTTTTCTCTCTCAGCCCTGGCACAACACGAAGGACATCCAGGTGGCGCCGCCCGGCCCGAGGTCGGTGGCGGCCATCAAAACATCCCGAAGCACGGTCCAGCAAAAGTAACCACTCCGCATCCGGCCGAGGAAAACCGCAAATTCAACGACAAGGCAGGACATCCCGAAGCTCCCCACGTACATGCCAATGGACAATGGGTAGGCCATGACACCGGCCCCAACGACCCTCATTATCATCTGGATCATCCGTGGGAGCATGGCCGCTTCACCGGCGGTATTGGTCGCGGCCATATCTGGCGCCTCGGAGGCGGTGGTCCCAGCCGCTTCTGGTTCGGCGGTTTCTACTTCTCCGTAGCTCCCTACGATTTTGGTTTCTGTAACGACTGGTTCTGGGATTCGGACGAGATCGTCATCTACGAGGATCCCGATCACATCGGCTGGTACCTCGCCTATAACGTCAGGCTCGGAACCTGCGTCCACGTGATGTATCTGGGAATGTAGAGCGGTAAAATTTTTGTAACGCGGCACTGCGATGGAGCGACGGGCGTCCCCGCACGTCGCTTCACCGGACAGCGGCGTTCTGTTACTTCTTTTCTTCGGGCTTGTCGCTCTTGAGCTCCTTGCTCTTATCGTCCTTATTCTTCTCTTCTTTCGTCTTATCGTCCTTATTTTTATCCTGGATCGACAGCAGTTCGACCTCAAAGATCAGGGTCGCATTGGGCCCAATTCCGCCGCGCGGCTCCCCGCCCTCGCCATAGGCCAGGCTCGAAGGTATGAAGAGCTGCCATTTCGATCCCACCGGCATGAGTTGCAGCGCTTCCGTCCAACCTTTGATAACTTGACCGACTCCAAACGTCACCGGTTTTCCGCGCTTGTAGGAGTTGTCAAATTCCGTGCCATCCATGAGAGTACCGCGGTAGTTACACACAACCGAGTCGCTCGCGGTGGGCTTTGGCCCGGTGCCCGCTGTCAGAATCTTGTACTGCAAACCGCTGGGCAACGTGACGACGCCTTCTTTCTCTTTGTTGGCCGCTAAGAATGCCTCGCCTTCGGCGGCGGCCTGTTGCATCTGCTGTTTGCGAACTTCGTTCTGCACCTGGGTGAGCACGGCCTTCGCTTCGTCCTCCGTCAGGCGCGTCTTACCGCCGGACATGGCGTCCTTCAATCCCTGGGCTACGAGATTCGGGTCAAACTCCACCGACTGTTTTTTCAGGTTGGCCCCGAGTCCTGCCCCGTAGTTCATTCCCAGGGCGTAGCTGAACTTTTCTTTTCGCGTTGTAAGCGCCGGAGCCGCGGCTTTTGCCGCCGTTCCCGTCTTCTTCACCGGAGCATTTGCCGTTGTGGCCGCTTTCGGAGTTGTGGCTGCGGGAGCCGCTGGATTCGTTGCCGCCGGAGTCTGTGCTGCTGGAGTCTGCTGGGCATAGCCCGCTCCGGCCAGCATCATCCCTGCGGCCAATAGAAGGGTTGTAGTAAGAGATCTTTGCATTTACCTATTGTCACATTGCTCCGCGTTCCGCGCCACACCGGGAATCGAGCTCTCAGCTTTCCGGAAAAATATTCAGCCAGCATCTGGGTGCTGGCTACTTCCTTTCCACCAGATCACCGCCGCCAACAGCGTGGCCATCGCAATCAGCGCCAGCGAACTCAAACATAAAATGCACCAGACTCCCAGCACGCGCGCTTCAATGTAGGTCAGGTACAAAGCAAACGCCAAGCCCGCGGCGGCAGCGCCAAAAAGCATTGCTGGAGTTTCGCGCCGCTCGCGATAGACCGTGGCGAGGCCCGCCAGCGCGGCGTACCCGAGCATCCCAATCAGCGCGACCGGTATTCCAAAGATCGACGAATATTCGCTCCTGTTCACGATGTCGCAATTGAAAGTTTCCCCGATATCGCAGTATGCCGTCTTTGAGGTCGCGTAATGATGCTGCAGCGATACCGACGATACCACGATTCCGCACACCGCCAAAATGGCGACCAGTGTCATCAGACGCTTCGTCAAACTGGTCATGGCAGCGCGCACCCCGTCCGGTCGCTTAGTTCTTGCAAAGTGAAGACACGCTCCACTCGTTCGCCCGTGGGCGGAAACTGCCAGGTGGGAAAATGCTTGACGTTTTCGTCCTTGCAAACCTGCGCCTGGCCGCGCAGGTCGCCTTTGATGCCGCACTCCACGTATGGAACGTACTCGAACGACGCCCCGAACTTTTCCTTTTGCTCCACGCAATGCGGACACCAATATGCCCCGTACATCTTCACGCCGCGCTCGCTCAGACAGCGCGCGAAAGCATCGTGCTTGTGCTGGGCGCGGTTGTTGAGATAGTAGGCCAGCCCGAACGCGGCCACGATCAGCACGGCATAGATCGCGATGCGCCGCCACTTCCGGCTCGAAGCTTTAGTCCCCAGTCTTTCCTTTTGCCGTTCTCTGCGCTCTTGCGACATGGATTTTTTATATCACGATTGTTTGGGACCGCGATTCCTCAAACCACCACGCGGAGCGCCGAGGGCAGCACTTCGATCGTCCGGCACTCCAGCGTCAGTACCTCGCCGTCCACCATCACATCCACCGGTCCGTCGAGTTGAAACTCGACGCGGCTCGCCGCCTGCCGCTCCGCCAGCGGATGCCGCGTGTGCGTGCCGTCATAAAGCGTTGCCAGGTTCCGGATCAGTCCCAGCCGCCCAATCGGCCCCCACCGCACAAATTCAATCAATCCGTCATCAATGACCGCGTCGGGCGCAATCATCATTGTGCCGCCCGTGAACTTACTGTTGTTAAACGTCAGAAACAAACAGCGCCGCGCGTCAAACTCTTCCTGACCTTCCATCCGCACCGGAAACGGGCGCCGATCGAGCCGCGCCAGACAAAGAAAAATAGACAGCAGATACCCGAACCTTCCCAGCCCCAGAAACCGCCGATGCCGCAGCGCCGCCACGTCCGCGGTAAACCCCAAGCTCAGCAGATTCGTGTAGTAGATCGCTCCGTCTTTATGCGTCAGTCGCAGAACGTCACAAGCCCGCGAACGCCGCGCCTCAAGCGCCCGCATCGCGTGTTCCAAACTGCCCTTGCTGGAAGTTCCATCCGCGAAATCCCGCAGGAACGAATTGCCGGTGCCCAGCGGAAGAAATCCGAGCGTAGGAATCTGATCCTCCGCACCACCCGAAACTCCCTGAGACCTGACACCTAAGACCTGAGACCAGCTCTCCGGAAACAGCCCGTTGACGATCTCATAGGTGGTGCCATCCCCACCGACCGCGAGAAACTTCCGATAGCCGCGCGCATAGGCCTCGCGCGCAATCTGCGTGGCGTGTCCCACCGCGCGCGTCTCTGCTGTCTCCAGCGCAATCCCCGCGCGCCGCAGGCGGTCCAGCGCCGCTCCCACGCGCCGGCCGCACCGCCCGCCACCCGCCGCCGGATTGATAATGGCCAAAAACGTTTCGTTCACGGTTTAGCTGTCAGTGTTCACCTTTAGCTTTTGGCTCTTAGCTTGGTGCGATTCTTCCGGATGACTGAAAGCTGATAGCTGAGAGCTGACAGCTAACAGCTAAATCTCCACGATAGATTTCCGCGCCGCACCTGCGCCAATCTCCGCCGCCAATTCTTCGCGCTTGATCTTCAGCGACGTCGTTCGCGGAAAATCCTTCTCCCATAACAGGTACCCACCCACGCGCTTGAAGTCGGCCAGACGCCGGTTCCGCGCCACCATCTCTTCGCGCAAGCGATCGTCGAACTGCTGGTTCTGTTCCAGACGCAGCACCAGCACCAGAATCTCGTTTCCGAGCGTCTTCTGCGGCCACAAATAATTCGCCGCATACACGCAGAATTCCTTCACCGGCAGATCTTCGAAGACCGCCTCAATGTCCTCGGGATAAATATTCTTTCCGCCCTCGGTGACGATCATATTTTTCTTGCGCCCGACGAGCTGCAGGTGGCCGCGCCCGTCAACATCGAAGCGCCCCAGATCGCCCGTCAGCAACCAGCCTTCGACGATCGTCCGCGCCGTCTGCTCGGAGTCGTCCAGATAATGCGACATGACCGCGCGGCTCCGCACCGCAACTTCGCCGATCCCGTCGGCGTCCGGATTCAGCACGCGCACTTCGGTCCCGGGCAGCGGCTTGCCCACCGTATCGGCGCGAAACGGTTTCAGATCGTTGAGCGTCACTGCCGTGCAAGCTTCCGTCAGCCCGTACCCGCACGTCGCCGGAATTCCCAGATCGTAGAAAAACTGCAACGTCGAAGGATCCGTAAATGCTCCGCCAACAATCAACGCTCGCAGTTCTCCGCCAAACGCCTTGTGTACTTGCGGCAGCAGACGCCGGCTGATCCCGACCCGCGGACGTCCCCGCGTCAGCATTTTGTTCATCCCAATCAATCGGTCCAGCATCCACCGCTTTCGAGGTTTTAGTTCATCGAACTTCGCGCGCAGTCCGCGCTCCAGATTCTTCAGCACCATCGGCACCAGGCCCACGTAGGTGATGCGATAGCGCACAAACGCATCGCGCACAAACTCCGGACGCAGCGTCCGCAAATGGACCACGCAAGCTCCGCACACGAACGGCCCGATAAATCCCACCATGAAATCAATCGCGTGATTGGTGGGCAGAATGCTCAAATAGCGCACGCCCGGCCAAAATGGATACCACGCGGTCAGCGAAGCGCACTGCTCGAGATAACTGTCGTGCGTGAGCACGCATCCCTTCGGACGCCCGCCCGTCCCCGACGAATAGACGATGCACGCCGTGTCCTCGCGCTGTCGCGCCACCAACTGCGGCTCGCCTTTTCTCCGGAATTCCTCCCAGCGGTAAGCGCCCCGTAAGTCCGTCCCCGCCGGCGCCTCCGTCACCAGAACAATCTGAACGGTGAGTTTCGCGAACCCCCGTGACTGCGTGATCGCCCGCCACAAATAATATTCGACAACCAGAAATCGCGCTTTCGAATGCGCCAGCAGTTGCAGATGCTCGGCCGCGGTCAACTTGTAATCCAGCGGAACCAGCACCCCGCCACAGAAGAAAATCGAGTAGGCCGAAATCAGCCACTTCGACTGATTTGTCATGATGATCGCCGCGCGGTCGCCCACCTTGAAGTCGGCGTCCTCAAGCGCGCGGCAAAGTGGACGTGCCATTTCTTTAAAGTCGGAGTAAGTAAGCCGCACTTTTTCGTGGTCGCGATCGGCTTCAATCAGGCAGGTTTCGTTCGGCCAGCGCTCCAGCGCGTCTTTGAGCGCTGCACCCAGGCTGGCATATTGGCGGAGATCAAGCATAGAAAAGAAAGTGGTCAGTGGTCGGTGGTCAGTGGCCAGTTACTACCTGTCGCGGAGCAGTTACGATCGACAACTGCCCACTGACCACCGGCCACTGCCCGCTGCTTCTAGAGCCGTGCCTGGATCCGATTCGCCAGCGTCCGGAAATCCGACACGCCCTGCAGTTCATAGTCCGGCAACTCGATACGAAAGTGATGCTCCAATCGCGTCAGTAAATCGAGCGCCTGCAGGCTGTCGATGCCCAGCGTCTTGAAAAAATCGTCGTCGGGGGTGAGCTTTTCCCGCGGCACGTTAAAATGCGAAGCCGCAAGATTCAGGATTTCGTCGAGCGTGCGATCGGTCGTCGGCATGAATACTGCGCCTTTCAAATTACCAATTACAAATCAATTACAAATTCACGGCAAGTACGGCTGCGGCCCCTCGTTCTCCACAAACTTGCGCAGCCCTTCCTCGACAGCCGGACGCGAATACAGGTCGCAGAAAATATCGATCTCCCGCTTCAACTCCTTGTACGGAATCGGCTTCACGAACTCCTTCGCTGCCGCTGCCGTCCGCCGGTCAAACTTCCCTACCTGGCTGGCCGTGGCGCGAGCCACCCGCAGCGCCTCGCCTTCGGCTGCAATCTGGCTCACCAGTCCGATCTGCTGCGCCTTCATCACATTGAAGCTGCGCCCGGTGAGCAGCAGATCGCGCACCACCGCGTTGCCCAAATCCCGCTTCAGCCGCGGAATCCCGCCGAATCCCGGAATCAACCCCAGTCGCAATTCCGGAAAGCAGAATCGCGCCATGCGGTCCGCAATAATAATGTCGCAAACCAGCGCCAGCTCGAACCCGCCGCCAAACGTCACTCCGTGCACCGCCGCGATGGTCGTCAGCGGCGCCGTATCGAGCGCGTTCATCACGGCATGAATGCGCTCCAGAAATTCCCGCACCCCGCGCAGGGCTGCGGCCTTTTCTATCTCTTGCCCGCGCTGAAACAGCTCGCGTAAATCCGCTCCCGCCGAAAACCCGGCCTTCAACGTCGAATGGACAATCAACGCATGCGCTTCATTCGTCAGCCCGGGCAGAGCTGCAGCAAATTTCTCCAACTCGTCCAGTGTGAGCGACCCGATCTCGTTGCAAGGATCGCGATGCAATGCAAGCTCAATCGCTCCATTCACGATCTGCCACGAAAGCGTTTGCCCTTTGAAGTCGTTCATGCCGTCTTCGCCGTCTGGTTCTTCGAGGCCTGATTCTTCGAGACTTCGTACATCGCGTCGATTTCGCTCCGATACCTCTCTGCAATCAAGTCGCGCTTCAGCTTTCCGTTCGCCGTCAGCAGCCCGCTCTCGATGGTGAACGGCTCCTCGATCAGATGAAAAGCCCGCACTTGCTTGTAATGCGGAAGGCCGGGATTCACAAGGTCTAACACCGCCTGCGTTTTCTCGCCGCTCACCTTGCCCGTGACCAGCGCCGCCAGATATCCGCGCGCATTACCCACGAGCACCACCTGACTCGCGCCTGGCAATACTTGCAGAATTTTATCCTCAATCGGCTCCGGCGCAATGTTATGCCCCGACCCAAGAATAATCAGGTTCTTGATGCGGCCGACAATCTTCCAGTTTCCGTTCGCGTCCACTTCGCCCTGATCGCCACTATGAAACCAGCCGTCGCGCAGCACTTTCGCCGTCTCCTCCGGACGATTCCAGTATCCCGGAAAAATATTCGGCCCGCGCACCACGACCTCCGCATTCTCCGCGATCTTCATCTCCACGCCCGAAATCGCCGGACCCGCGCGCCCCGGAATTACCGGAGCATCCGGATCATCCATGGTGCAGATCGCCGTCGTCTCGGTCAGTCCGTATACCTGCAACACCGGGATGCCCAGCATCATAAAAAACAGTTGTGTCTCCACATTCAGCGGCGCCGAGCCGCAAATCATTGCACGCAGCTTGCCGCCGATCATCTTTTTGCGGATCGTAGGAAACACGAGCCGATTCGCCAGCCCCAGCCAGATCCCGTCCCCGGCGCGCCGTTTGCCCTCGTGCCGCCGCACCCACGCGCCCTTTGCCTTGGTATACACCTTCAACGGAAATCCACCCGTCTTCCACAGTTGCTCGTCGACAGCTTTGCGCATGCGTTCGAGAAGCGCGGGAACATTCAGGAAATAATCCGGCGCCGCCAGTCGCATCTCCGTGGCAATCTTCCCCAGATCCGTATTCAACGTCAGCTTGCTGCCGCGCAGCAGGCAGGTCAGCATCATGATCCACGAGCCCGCAAAGCAAAGCGGCAGGTAATGAAACACGGCGTCCTGTCCCGCGCGCTTCTTCATAAGCCGATCCAGCCGCCCCGAAGTGCAGCCCAGCATGTAACCGACGTTGCCCGCGTTCAGCATCACGCCTTTCGCCTCGCCCGCCGTGCCCGAGGTGTAGATGATCGTCGCCACATCTTCTTCTGCGACCGCCAGCGCAGGATTCTCCGCCGGCCCGCGCCCTGGCGTGAAAACATTTTCGAAGCAAAAATACGGTGGCGCTTCCGGCCACGCTTCTACGATCGCATCGGCCAGCGACTGCTCGCCGCAGGCAATCACCGACGGCCAGCAATCCTTCATCCTCTCGACCAGTTCGGCCGGCGTTAGCCGCGCATACAGCGGCACCACGGTCAGCCCCTCCGCCATGATGGCCAGATCCATCGCCACCCACTGCATCGAGTTATGCGCCAGGAGCGCGCACCGGTCGCCCTTCTTCAGCCGCAATCGCCGCAGGTAAGCCCGCGCCACCTGCACCTGAGCCAGCAACTGCCGCGCGGTGAGCGGAACCGGCTGCCCGTCGCGCAGTTCCTGCAGTACGATGGCATCGCCGCTGCGCTCCAGGCTCGCAAAAATTTGGCCGAGAAATGACATGCGTTTGATATGAATTAGTTTGCGATGAAGTGGAGGTTTGAAAGGTGCGGCTACCCGTACGCCGCCACCAGTTGCTTCAACCCCTCGCTCATTGGCGGCAGATAATCTTCCCAGCTCCATTCTCCGCGCCGGGTGGGAAACTCCGGATACCGCCGCTGCACTTCTTCTTCGAAATACACGCCCATGTGCGCCATTAATTTCAAATTCCGCACCACACTCCGCGCGATGCCGTCGGCAATCCGTTCACCGTCGCGATCCAGAATTTCGAGCGCCGCCAGAGTTCGCGCCTCCAGATCCGGATCGTCCACATTCATCAGCAACTCCTCATGGCCGCGCTCGTTCATCAGGTTCCGTATGCGCTCATCCATTGTGATCCCCGCCGACGCCACCAGCGCCGGCATCGAAGTCACTATCCCGTGATAGCGCGAAGACACCATCATGCGGCACGCGCGGAGAATGCTAACCATTTGGTACATGTTGTAATCGTCCGAGGTCAGCACCGGAACTCCGCCCAACTTCTCCGAGATACGACGGCAAGGCCGGGCATCCATGCGCTCAGTCGCCGCCATGATCACGAACACATTTCTCTTCTGGCGGAACGCGGCCATCGCATTGGCAATCGAACTCAAGTAATGTTCGTAGGCGCGGTCCGCCTCTGGCCCAGCATTATGAAAGTAGGGCCCGCGGTAGTGGCTCTCTTTGTATGCGCCGGTCAGGCTGTGCAGCGCGGCCTTCGCCACCGACGCCTTCACCGGCCACTCAAACGGATTGATCGGACACACCACCAGCACCGGCGTCTTCCCATCCCAACCCACATCGCGCAGCGCTTTCTGCCCATACTCGGCGCCCAGCGGCTCAAACGTCCACGCCGTGTCCGTGCCCAATTCCGTCGGCACGCCCAGCTCGCGCAAAATTTTCCGCGATTCTTCATTGCGCGTGATCACCAGCGAATTTCTGCAATAGCGCCCGCACATCTTTGCGACCAGCGGATCCATCTGTCCCGCCTCGGCGCCGTAACCGACCGACAACTTGTTCTCCGCCGCCGCAATGCCCAGCGACCCGATCATCATCGTCGCCAATGCGTTCGCGAATTTCGATTTGAACATCGAACCTTCACACGCCACCACGCCGTGATGTTTTGGCACTTCATTCGCCAGGAAGGGCGGAAAAATATCCGGCAGCCGCACCTGCGATGTGCCTTCGAAATATCCGCGCGACCGGTCAAAATTAAACGTCATCATGCTGAGGTCAACGTTCTCCGGCCCAAGAATCCGCCGGATCTGCCGCAGCATCTCTTCCACTCGCACATCCGATCCCGTATTACGCGTCCCGTTGTAGCCCGCAAACAGCAGCCTCAGTTTTTCGCCCGGTTGCCACGGCTCCCGCTTGCCCATCATCCACTGAATTTTCTTGCCCTCGATAATGCTCGAGACCCATGCTTCGAGAACGAAGTCCATCATGCGGCAGACCCTCCCGCCTTTGTGCTCTCCGGCCAGGGGTGATAGGGGTATTCAAAATTGTGCTCGCGGCTGAACCGGAGCAGCGGAAAACTGTATTGCGAAAACGGCACGGGCTTGCATCCCATTTCCGTTGTGACCCGCGTGTTGTCGAACACTGTGTTCCAGGTCAAATATGGCAGGAAGACCTTCATCAGCGCCGCGCCGTGCCCCACCGGCCCTTTGCGGTTCGCCACCGTGTTGATGATGGAAGCGAACGGCTTTTCGAGGATCGGCAAAAACAGCGGCCCGCGCCGGTTCTGCTCCGCCGCCAGCGCCCTGGTCAATTCCCGAAAAGTCTGCGCATCGTTGCCCGAAGAAAGATGATAGGTATCGTGCGCGGGGTTCGCCTTCATGTGCAAAGTCGAGATCGCATCCGCCACGAAGTCCACATTCACAATGTCGATCTTGTCATGCGGACGAAACGGCAGCACCGGCAATCCCGCCAAAAACACGAACGACCGCACCATGTCAAACTGCGTCGTCTGCGGATAGCGGCTGTCACCCAACACGATGCTTGGCCGGAAAATCGTCAGCGGCACGTCCGGCAGCAACTCGCGCACCATGTGCTCGCAGAATTTTTTTGTGCGCGCGTACGGATCGTAATCCGAGCGCTCCCACTCAATCGACTGGTCTTCCAAAACAACTTCGTGACTACGCTTCCCCGCCACCGCCACTGTACTCACATTCGAAAACCGCCGCAACCCGTGATAGTACTGCGATTGCCGCGCCAACTGCAGCACTTCGAGCGTCCCGCGCAGGTTCACATTCAAACAACTTTTTTCCGACTTCCGATTCAGCGAGGCCGCGCAGTGGATCACCGAATCGGTGGTATGCACGAGCCGGTCGTAATCGCTCGCTTCGAGCCCGAACTGCGGCGACGTGAGATCGCCGCGAAAAATCCGTATCTTCGCCTGCAAGTATTCGTAGAATCTCGCGAACGGCATGTGCAACTGCAAGGCGTTCCAAAGCCGCAGCTCCGCGTCACGCGGATCGCGGCAGCGCACCAGCAGATTCAATGTCGCTTCATGCTGATCGAGCAGATTAGCGACGACATGCGCGCCGATGTACCCGGTCCCACCGGTCAGGAATATTGCCACGTTGCTCCGTTCGTCCCCGTCTTCATGGCATCGCCATTTTCGGTCATCGTCGCTGTCGGCGGCGGCATCTGCAGCACACGCGGCGTGCGCGCTTCCAGCGGCCGCCCTTCAATCAGCGGATACGTCCATCGCCGCAATGCCGGAATATGAATGTCGATCCAATACTCCCACCAGTCCAGCCCCGCCGTGTCATAGCCGAAAATTTCTTTCTCTTCGGGCGTCAGAGCCTGCGACAGCTTCTCCACATTATCCGCGACAAAGTCATGCTCGTTGTGCAAAATAAACGGCTCGAACAGGCCGACTAGTTTTTCCACGCGCTCGAGGTTGCGCTCGGTTTTCGCCAGCGGCTTCTTCATCGGCAGCGGAGACATCACACGCTGAATCGACTTGATGATCATCTTCTGCGCCGGCGCCGACATGCGGTTATAACGTTCTTTCGAAACAGGAATCGCATCCATACGCAAGCGCAGCCAGTATTCCAGCCCTTCCTGCGCGCGATAGTGACGCCGGTGTCCGAGGCTCGTCAACTCAATCGACCGCCCCATGTCGCACGGATTCGTGACCGACGTCGCCAGTTGGTACAGCGGATCGTGCCGCCGCTCCACTAGCGCCGCGCCAATCAGCGTCATTCCGGCGCACACCGCGTCCACAGGAATGATGTCGAGCCGCTTGCGTTCGTTCGAAGGCAGTTGCCGGAACGCCGTGCCCAGTAGATACGACAGCGACGCCGAAGTATTGATCCCTTCATTCCATCCGCGAAACGGCTTCGCCACCGAAGTCTCGACAATTGCCGGACGCACAATCGCAATCGGCAGTCCCGCGCCATGTTTCGCGATCAGCGATTCCGCCAGACTCTTGGTGAACGTGTAAGTATTCGGCCAGCCCAACTCCTTCGCGCGCCGGGTGGCTTCTTCCGTAAGATAATTTTTCAACCAGCGAACGCGATTCTTGCGGATCTGGTTTTCCAGCGCCTGCCCGCTCAGCCCTTTTGCCGCGTGCTCTTTCCCGAATGCCTGCTTCTTTAATTCCTCGGCGACTTCCGGCCCTTCCGCCCGCGCTTCCGCCGACTCCACCAGTTCATGCAGGCGATACCACTCTTTTTCCGCGTCGAAGTCTTTCAAGTGCGTCGGCGTGTAATTCGGGCGCACCCGCTCACTCACCCGCCCATCGCGCTGCCCCGCTACATAGCAAGTCGAAAGATGCAGCAATGCGGCGTGATCCGACCCGCGAATGAATTCGATCAAGTGATACGTAGAATCCACATTCACTGCCAAAGCGTCCCGCAGATCCGGATTGAAATCCGTCAACCCCGAGCTGTTGATGATGAGATCCAGATCTTTGCGCAGCCGCGCTGCAGTCTCGGAATCCAGTCCCAAGCCGGGCTGCGAAACATCGCCTTCCACCACTTCAATCTTCTCGGCCAGCAGCGCGCCAAGCCGGTCGCCGTATTTCTCAAACACGGGATCGAAAACCGGCGAGCCTTCGATCATCTTCTCGAAGCGCGTCTGCGCCGGACTCGACTTCTGCCGCCGGATCAGCAGATAAAGCTTCCCAATCTCGGGCAGAATCGGGGCCCCCAACGGGCCCGGTTTTGGCCCGTTGGGGCAGAGATCCATCAACGTGTTCGCCAACCACACCTTGCCGATAAATCCCGTAACGCCGATCAGCATTACGCGCTTCCCGCCCAGCGCCTTCCGCACCGAAAACGGCGCCGGATACCGCTTCTCGTCGAAGTACACAATCGGACGAACCCGCGGCGCCTCCACTCGCACCGCCGGCACAATCGCCGACGCCAGCGCCTTCGGACCGCGCAAGCCAAGCGCGCGCACCCATCGCGCCGGACTCTGCTGCCCGTCCGGACCCGCTTCGCGAATCCGCGCAAACAATCCCCGCGGCCGGATCACCGGGCTCAACAGCCGTCCGGTCGCAACCCCATCGCGAAAATCGAGGCGGTTCGCAATAATCCACCGCACTGCCAGATGTCGCGCCAGCGGCCGCATCATATGCTCCAACCCCTGGCTCACCAGCACCACGTCCACGCCCGTCGCCTGCAACGCCTTCAGGTGACGCAGTCCTTCTTCTTTGAGCAGCGGCTTCAGCTTGTATTCGAACTCTTCTTCGCCCAGAAGATCGAGCCGGTCGCGCGTAATCCCGCGCAGCACGGCGTGAACGATTCGAGTCGCAGCGACGCGGTTCGCCGCATACAAAAATGGCCGCAGCAGCGCCATCAAAAGCACCAGGCTGCGGCGCGCCGCCCGCGCGATAAACGTTTGGCTGTTCCAGGTAAAAAAAGCGATCGGTCGAACCGTGGTCAGCTCGAGCAGACTTCCCTCCACCCGCCAGTAGACCGGCGACGAAGGCCGCGGACGACGAGGCGGCGGAGCAATGGGCAGCCGCGACGACATGCCTGCTGGCGCATTGGCGTCAAGCGACGTCCGCGCCCGCGCTCCATCGAGATTGTTCACAGGCTCCACGAATCAATTCCGGCTCCGCCTTTTTCCGAGAGAACGTTCCGAGGCAACGTCCCGAGACAACGGTCCAAGATAACTTTCTCTCGGCTCACAGTGCCCCCCGGGAGGCTAGGCCGCGATTATCCATTTTAACCTCTCCCTCACAAAGGACGAAGAATAACCGTTGGCCCTTCTCCGCGCGGCTTCTCACCCCCACCGTTCCACCCAGCACACATCCCAATATTTCCCAAACTTCCGCCCATTTCCGCTGAACACGCCCACCACCTCGAATCCGAATCGCCGATGCAGCGCTTCGGTCGCGGCATTCGGCAATGCGTACCCCGCCACATAACGATGAATGTCCTCGCCCTTCAACATTTCAAACAACTCCGCATACAACCGGCTCCCAATGCCCTTCCCCACCGCCTCTGGCGCACAATAAACCGTCGTCTCCACCGTCGTCTCGTACGCCGCCTTGGGACGAAACCGCGTCGTCCCCGCGTATCCCATCACCACCCCATTTTCCTCGGCAACTATCAGCCGATGCCGTCCCGTTACGCCAAACTGCGCGAACCAGGGCTCCCGCCGCTCCACCGTGTAAGCCTCAATGTCGAACGTCACTGGAGTATTCAGAATGTAGTAGTTGTAGATCTCGGTGATCCGCGCCAGGTCCCCGCGCTCCGCCGTCCGAATCCGCATCTCGCTCATTGCCATTCTCCAAACAAAAAAAGAGCCGCTCCAACGCGCTCCCTTCGGCTTCGTTCAGGGCAGGCGCATGTTCCTCATTTCACGCAGAACGCGACGATCGTTCGCCCACGGACCGTCCGCCCACGCGGACCCTTAGTCTTCTCCAGTTTTCTCAGCAGCTTCGATTCCAGGTCACCCGGGTCAACCACCATCTCGCAGGCGGCAATCTGTTCGTCGGTCGCGCCATGAAAACACAGTTCGCAGACTCCCAGCCCGCCTTCTGCTCGTACCGGAGGACCAAACGTGCGACACGTGATTGGCCGAGCCTCGTAAAGATCGCACAATTCCGTCTCCGGATCGAGCACTGGACACCGCTCATCGTTGGCAAATTCCGCGAAGCGCTCTTCCGCCTCCGAGCCTTCGTCGAACACTGCCGCGTCAAGGACGCCCGCCTTCGCATTCCCAGGAAACTCCGCCGACAACCGCTGAATCGAATCTTGCGCCCGCTCTCGAATCCGCCCCGCCCGTAGCGGGTCCGTCTTTTCGAGGTCAGAGAGCCCCTGCTGCAGCCGGACCGCGTCCAGTTGGTTGATGGCAAACACACCCACGCAGCACTGCGTGCATCCCGGACGACACACCAGCCACTCGCCGCTGCGCCGCGTGGCATCGGCCAGAGCAGCGTTCACGATCTGGATCAGCGCGTCATCCGCAGCCGGCAATCGCCGTGACGACATGCCGGAAGCATACCGCATAGGCAGAGCCGCGTGGAGCGGACGGAATCGCGAACAAGAATATGGAGGAGTAACCGAGAAAAAATTTGGAGGACAGACGGGTTCGACGATCCGAAGTCTTTGGCGAATCGGGCCGGGGCTCTTTGGTAAGGGTTACTGAACTTAGACCGGTGGTCGCGCAGCGGCGCGGTGTGCGGCCACTGCAGGCGCAGCCCCGGCCAGTAACTCACCTTCTAAGTGTTGAAGTCGCCGCTAGCTAGGGATATCAACCGCGCCCGTTCATTCCGTCGCTACATCCTGACCATAGAGCCTTCGCAGCAGGAAGAATTCATTAATCGGGCGGTCGTCCGTAAGCGCGGGAGTAGCCGGCGAGAGCGCGATGATGGCATCAGTGGACGACTGGTGGGAAAGAAGCAGATTCATCTGCTCTTCTGGCGACGGCGCGGGCCCCCATTCCATCATGTCGGAGACTGCGCCCGGCGGCATCCGTGCCAACAATTCCGCCGCGGTCCGGACTGGAATGGGGCGTTCACTCGCCAGGAAGTGCCAGCCCCACCCTCCCATCCCGCGAAACACGCGAACGTAAGGAAAGGAACTCTTGATCGCCCGCGCTACCGCCGCTTGCGTGGGATCGGACGCCACGGGTAGCCATTGCTGCAGGATCCCGCCCGGCTCCAATCGCTGTTTGGCAACGGCGTAGAAGTCCTGCGAATATAGCAGGCTCGAACCCGCCGCCGGCACCGGCGGAGGAGGGTCCACGATAATGGCGTCATACTTGGCGGGGGAACGTTCCAGGAAGCGCCGACCGTCGTCGATGACCACATGCGCGAGCGGCGACGCCATCACCTCGGCTGCATCCGCGTGGTAATAACTGAAGAGCCGCGGCACGCTGGGCACAAGCTCGACCGCTGTAGTGGAAATATTCCAAGCAATGGCCGAGCGGAACGTAGTTCCCATACCGAAACAGATGATCAGGGCACTGTGGGGTGTGTGGTCGAGCGAGGCCAGCGTGATGTGTGCCATCATCTTAGTGATGGGGGTGAGGATGGTCATCCCCGTCCCATTCACCAGAAGCCGCCGCTTCATGCCTTCTCCTGCGGCAGTCACGGTTGCGGTCGAATCGCGCAGCACTCTTCGGCCATGGAACTGGGTTTCGAAATCTTTAGTCGTCAGCAAGACCGACAGCGCCAGCAGCAGAATGCCGTAGGCCGACGCGCGACTGAGTATCTGGAAGCCGGGTACGCGCCGGCTGGGAAACGCCATTGCGAACCACGGCAGGGCAAACAGAAGCACGGACCAGTGCTCGCCTACCAGAGGCAGCAAGAGGAATCCGCAAACCAGCGGACCCATGATGCACCCCACCACGTTGACGGCATAGGCGCGACCGGCCCGGTCGGGATCGCCTCCAGACCACCGGTCCACCAGCATGGGCGTGAGGAATCCGATCATTCCCGCAAATGGCATGACGCCCAGAAAAACCCGGGCCAGCGGGTGCAAAGGAAGGCGCGCATCGCCGGTCAGCAGCGGCAGCATTCCCAGCAGCGCCAGTGAGATCCACGTGAGCCGGTTCTCCTGCGTTCGGCTGCGGCTCCAGTAGCGGTAAATCTGCGATCCCGCAAACGTGGCCGACAGGTACGCCACCAGGATCATGCCAAAGGAATAGACGACCGGGCCCATATAGGGCGTGAAGAGCCGAATCCATATCAACTCCATGCCCATAGTGGCCAGCCCGGTCGTGAACAGTAGGACCAACACGCTTTCGTGGCTGCCGGTGGCGCCATGGGCAGCGGCGGGAGGGCTTGAGGTGCGCGGCTGACCCGGGCGAGTGGCGAGTGAAACAACAAACGCAGAAGCCGCGATGACCACATTCAGAGCCGCCCCAATCCGCAGGGTCTTATGAAGGCCGTATGGCTCGATGAGGAGCAACGGCAGGAACGAACCCAGCACCGCGCCCAGCACATTCGCAAGATAGAGAAAACTGAAAGACCGGCGATCGCTTTCTTGCTGGCGGTTGCGGATCGCGAACATGGCCACTGGAATGGTCGCCCCCATGCACGCGCAAAACGGAACCATGGTCGCGGCCAGCCACACTCCTGAGATCAAGTAGTAGGCGGCCGAAGACACCGCCGCGCGATCCGCCAGCCCCTCCAGCAGGCCATGCCCCCAAACCAGTTCCGCCGGAACCACCAGAGCGGACAACCCGATCATGAGCTCAAGCAGGGCGTACAGTCGCAGCGCAGGAAAGCTGATGCGGTCTCCATAGCGGCGCACCGCCGCGCCCGCGAACCATGATCCCGCCCCCAGTCCCGCCATGAACACGGAAAGGACGATCGAGGTCAGGGCCGTGGTTACGCCAAACTGCGCCATCGACAGCCGCAACCATATGAGTTCGCACAGAACGCTACAGAATCCCGAGACAAAGAAAAACACAAAATACCACGCCATTCTTTTTGCCTTTCCGAACCGAACTTCGCGCTGTACGCAAAAATCGGAGACAGTGACTGCCTCCGGATGCGCTTTTCGCTTCACGGTGGAAGAGACGCCATGACACACCAAACATACCCACATCCTGTCCCGGGGCAATAGGGAGGATGGCTAGGGTTGTCGGGCGTCAAATCACCGCAAGATTCACAAGACAGCACTATACACGCTCAGGACTGAACCAATTAGTTACTTTTGTAAGATCGCAGTCACCCATTAAGTGGTTCTTAGGCGATTCGGCGGTGGGTGCCCTGCTTCTCGCCCTTGTCGAGAAGCGGAACTTTTCGCCGCGATTACCTAGTGAGGTGTCCCGCGAGTTCGCGGCATAAATCCACACGGTCATCCGGAGCTAAGCAAAGGACCTATGGATTTGAATTCGCACTGCATGGGTCTTTCCCCTTCAGCTCCGCTCAGGGTCAGGACGACGGTTCGAACTTATGTCGCGAATTTACGGGACACGACACGAGTTCGTTGTTCGATCCTTGTTTCGTCAGCATTGGACGCTATGCGCCGTCGCCGCGCCAACATCCAAGTGCCTCAACTCTGATCGTCATGCCGTGGAATCTGAAGCGCTACCCCGGCGCCGATGAAGATTCGATCACGGCGGCGTAAAACCAGGGCCCGCTCCGGTGCTGGCCGTCCGGCCGCCCACTTTTCGAAAAGCGCGAAAACTAGGGCACCCGCGTTTTCTTCTCTGCCAACAATAAGAACAACCAACTCGTTCCGCTCAAGCTCGGCTTGGGCCGGGGGTTTTCGCCAGTCCGCGGATTCACGGTAACGGCCGTAAACCGGAGTCAAAACAAAAGGCCGCTCTGTCGAGCAGCCTTTCTTATTTCTTGAGCTAAGAGCTAAAAGCCAAGAGCTAGAAGTTAGTCTCCCGCCACCGGCTCGCCAACTTCTTCACTCTCTTTCACCTCTTTCGCGGCGCCGTTTCCATTTGCCGGAGCGATCGCGCCCAGCGGGATGAATCCGCCTTCATTCGACGTTGCCGGTTTCTCTTTCAGGACAACCTCCCGATAGAGCTGCGCCATGCGCGCGTCGTAGGCCGCGTCGTTCTTGATCTTGTTGTCTTTAGCCTTGTTGTCGCGGGCCCGCATCTTCTCTTCGCGCGCCGTCTTCGCAATGCCCAACCTGTCGAGATCGTGCTGCACTTCGCGCGTAACAATCTCTTCCCGCAGGTAGAGCGTGTGCTCTTTGTCTTCCATGTTGACTTTCTTGCCGCCCGCGAATATCTCGTGACGCCCGTGCTCTTCATACCACTTAGTAAGAGTCGACGTCATGTGCATCTTCTCGATGATGTTGCGCCAGCCCACGCCCGTGTTGTAAGCGCAGAAGCTGATCTCGCCTTCCTGCGTCGCGTACGGAATGATGCACTGCTCGGTGCGCCGGAAGTCGTAGTTAAACAGATCCTGGAACCACATCCCGGCGATGAACAGAAAGTTCCACCGGTCTTGACGCCGCTTCATCACGTCGTCAATCGTCCGGTCCGGACCGACCTTGCCGTAGTTCCTGCCCGTGGCATTGAAATTCTTGTCGAACTTCTTGAGCAGGTCCATCATCTTGAAGTGCGTCGGCGACTGGAACGAGTCGTAGTTCTTCATCAGCGCCAGCGCCATTCCGAACACGGTCCAGAATTTGCTGCGGGCCGCATCGTTGATCTTGGCAATATCCTTGGCGAGTTGGTCGCCCTTAAGAAACGCCGTAACTGGTACCGCTTCCTTAGTTTCTTTATCAATCATGACCGCCATCCCCGTTCCGCAATTGGGATGACAGCCGCAGGAGAGTTGGCCCCAGTCGTTGTTTGATTCCTGGGCGTGCATTACGTCGGCCCAGTCGGAGAAAGTGCTCATGAAACTGATGGGGAACCAGTCGCGGGCGGGTTCGCCGAGGCCGGTTTGACTTTTTACGTCGTGGGCTAAGTGCGCCAGCGTGTAACGCTGTGCGATCCGCCGTTCGTCGGTGATGGCTTCGTCGCGGCCGGTGAAAGAAACAGGCTGGAAGCTGAGGAAGCCGATCTTCTTCGGATTGTCGAGCGCGAACTGAATGATCCGTCCGACCTGCTCGTTGTTGATGCCGTTGATGATGGTGATGACGGGCACGATTTCGCAACCGGCGCGATGCAGATTGTCGATCGCTTTCAGTTTTACGTCGAACAGGTTGCCGACGGCGCGATGATCATTGGCGGCGTTGCCGATGCCGTCAAACTGCAGGTAGGCGTAACGCACGCCGGCTTCAACCGCCTGTTGCGCGAATTCAAAACTCTTGGCGAACTCAATCCCGTTGGTTGCGGCCTGCACGCTGTTGAAGCCGACTTTGCGGGCGTAACGAACCGCGTCGAGGAAATAGGGCGAAAGCGTGGGCTCGCCGCCGGAAAACTGCACCGACATCTGACGGCGCGGCTTGAGGGTGATGGCGTTGTCGAGCACGGTCTTGATTTCTTCCCAGGTGAGTTCGTGGACGAAGCCGACCTGGTTGGCGTCCATGAAGCAGGGATCGCACATCATGTTGCAGCGGTTGGTGAGATCGACGGTGAGCACGGCGCCGCGTCCATACTTCAGGGTGGAAGAACCGTGGTGATGCAGCTTCTCGTCGCCATGGGCGCGGATATCGCGGCCGGGAAAAACCTCTTCGAGGTGACGCGAGAATTCGAGGTCGAAGGACATCAGGTCTTCGAAGTGCCCGTGCTTGGGGCAGTCCTTGACCATCCAGAGCTTGCCTTCGCGTTCGACGATCTGGGCCTTGATCTCGCCGACCTTTTCGTTCGTCAGAACGTCGACCGGCAAGTGGCCGTCGAGGATCTGCTGACGAATTTCAGGCACGCACTTGGGACAAAGCGAATCGGTGGTGCGCGGCCAGCCGAGCGGCGGCTTTGACTTTTCCCAGGACTTGAGCAGGGGCTTGTCGGACCACTTCGGAGTCGGCGACGCATTCGGAGCAACGCGGTTCAGGCGTTCAAACACTGCCCATGCGCCCGTGGCGGCAACGGTCACGGCCTTCTCGACATATTTAATCGGCTTGTGCATTCTGCTCTCGCTTTCCTCAGCTCGGGAGTTAGAAATGTCCCCGCGGTCCCGCGTACGGGAACCAGCGTGAATAGACTTGTCCACGAGGAAACCTACCTGTGAAAACCCAGAAGTTTCGATGCGTGGAATGGGTCACGGTGATCCTATTGAAAGCGCAGTCGTTACGCACGAAGAAGTCAATGAAGGGGAGAAAAACGGGGTTAAGCGGGGAATTGGGGGATTTTATGGGCGTAAGTTGTTGAAAAGGCAGGGGCAGCTCTCAGCTCTCAGCTTTCGGCTTTCAACTCTTAGCTGTTGGCTCTTAGCCGTTAGCTCTTGGCTTATTCTCCGTGCGAGTTCGCTTGGTTCAACGCTCCGCAAACGGCGCGTTAGGACGGGGCAGCCCGCGTCGTCGCTCGTCTCGAAAAAACGCGAGACGTGGGGCGCCCGGCTTTCACTCTTGGCTGCGATGGAACCTCTGCGGCTCTTCCCTTATTCTTCCTTGCCCTGGAGAAGACAGGATACGCCTTGGAGTATATTCAGCAGCTTGAATCAGATCAGCGTCGCTGAGGCTGGGATCCTGATCTCACAAGTTGGCACTAATAGGCCAGCATGACGAACACGGATGGGCCAATGTAAAGAAAACGATGTTCTGCTAGAATGTGCGCCGAGGTCCGAGGGTAGGTTCTGGACTCGGACAAGTTAGACGGGCCCATCCTAAGAAGAGTTTCTCGAAGAGCCTCCGGGATTAAAATTGTGGCGGACCGCTGGAATCGATCTGGCCGATTATATTGGTAAGATTCCAAGCGGCTCGCGTAGGGGTGAGCCATGGCATTGCACCCTGAACAGCGGAAGCACCATTTACCGGAAGAAGCGCCAGTCGTAGAAGACCCGATCCGATGGGACTTGGAAGAAAACGAAGACTGGCATCGCGATCTGGTTGAGCACAGCCAAGACCTGCTGTGCGCCCACGACCTCGAAGGCCGATTGCTGTCGGTCAATCCCGTTCCAGCGCGTCTGCTGGGTTACAGCGTAGAAGAAATGCTGCGCATGTGGCTGCAGGATGTTATCGATCCGCAATTCCGCGATCTGTGCGATGCCTATCTGGGCGAGATCGAGCGCACGGGAGAATCTCGCGGACTGATGGCGGTGATGACGCGATCGGGAGAACAGCGGATATTGGAGTATCACAGCACGCTGCGCACCGAGGGAGTGGCGACCCCCATTGTGCAAGGGATCGGGCGCGACGTCACGGAACGGGTGAGGGCGGAGCAGGCGTTGCGCGCGAGCAATGAAAAGCTGCTGGGTACGGTGCGCGAACAGGAGCGGACGCTCCACGAGCTGACTCTGTTCCGGACGCTGCTGGACCAATCGAACGATGCCATTGAGGTAATCGATCCGGAGACCATGCGCTTTCTCGATGTGAATGAGAGGGCATGCGCAGAGCTTGGATACAGCCGGGAAGAGCTTTTGTCGATGACCGTTTTTGACATCGACCCGAACATCGACGAAGGTCGGCGCGCGTGGGTGCGTCAGCAGGTAAGGGAGTCGGGCTTCGCAATCGTAGAGAGAGTGCACCGGCGGAAAGATGGAACGACGTTTCCCGTGGAAGTCAATTTTCGGAGGGTGCAACTGGACCGGGAGTATGTCGTGGCCGTGACGCGCGACATCACGGCCCGGAAGCGGGCGGAGGAGGCGTTACGGGAGACCAACGAAGAGCTGCTGAAGACGGCGCGCGAGCGGGAGCGAACGCTCCACGAGCTGACGCTGTTCCGGACGCTGCTGGACCAATCGAACGATGCCATTCAGGTAGTCGATCCGGAGACCCTGCGTTTTCTGGATGTGAATGAGAGGGCGTGCGTTGAACTCGGGTACAGCCGGGAAGAACTTTTGTCGATGACGGTTTTCGACATCGACCCGAACATCAACGAAGATTGGCGCGCGTTTATGCGGCAGCAGATGCAGGAGTCGGAATTCGCCATCATGGAAAGAGTGCACCGGCGGAAGGATGGAACGACGTTCCCGGTGGAAGTGAATTCGCGAAGGGTGCGACTGGATAGGGATTATCGCGTGGGCGTGGTGCGCGACATCACGGAGCGCAAGCGGGCGGAGGAGGCGTTGCGGGAAAGCAAACTGCTATTCCGGACGGTGTACGAACGCTCTCCGATAGGCATTGCTATGGTGGATTCGCGCAGCGGGCAAATTCTGCAAGTCAATCCGAAGTCCTGCGAAATCGCCGGACGCAGCGAAGAAGAACTGCTGGGGATCGACGCAAGGAGCATTACCCACCCCGATGATGCTGGGCAAACCAGCGAATACCTGCAGCAACTGGCCGAGGAAAAGGTGGCGAGTTACGGAACCGACAAAAGGTATGTTCACCCGGATGGATCGGTGCGCTGGGCGAGGGTTCTGGCGGTGCCGATGTGGGGTAAAGGCGAGACGCGCCGATGGCACATGGGTCTGATACAGGACATCACGGAACAAAAGCAGGCGGAGGAAGCGATCGCCACCCTGGTGCAGGTGCGAGCCGACAGCAGCGAGAACTTTTTTCACTCGATGGCCGGTCAGCTCGCCAAGTGCCTGGAGGCCGACTATACGATGATTGGGGAACTCATCGAAGGCGAAGAATGCAAGGTGAGAACGATTGGTGTCTGTGATCATGGCGTGATCGCGGAGAACTTCACTTACGATTTGGCTCATACTCCCTCCGAAACAGTCATGCGGCAAGGCGCCTGCTCTCATGTTGCCGGCGTGTCAGGGATGTTCCCGAAAGACGTTTGGCTCAAACAAATGAAGATGGAGGGATATGCCGGGACGCCTTTGCGCGATTCGCAAGGGCGTGTGATTGGCGTCATGGTGGCGCTCTACACGCGGCCGCTGGCGAATGCAAAATTCGCGGAAATAATTCTGCAACTGTTCTCGACGCGAACGGCGGCGGAGATCGAGCGCAAGCGCGCCGAGGAGGCCTTGCGGCAAAGCGAGGAACGGTTCCGGGTGGCAATAAGGAATTCTCCGATTACGGTGTTCAACCTGGACCGGGATTTGCGTTACACCTGGATGTACAATCCTCAACTTCCGGGGCGGATGAGCGATCATTTGGGAAGGACGCAAGGCGAGTTCTACAGCCCTGAGGACGCTGAGCGCATCACTGAAATCCGGCGGCGGGTGCTCGAGACCGGGGTGGGAACGCGTCATGAAACACAGATCGTGGATAGCGGTCGAACGCACTACTTCGATACGACGATCGAACCGGTTTTGGACGCGGCGGGCAAGGTGATTGGAATCACCGGCGCCGCCACGGACGTCACCGCGCTCCGCGAAGCAACCGAGGCGCTGCGCGAAGCCAAAAGAAAGCTCACCGAAGAAAAGCTTTATCTGGAGCAGGAAATCCATACGGAACTGGGGTTTGCGGAAATCATCGGGCAGAGCAAGGCCTTGCAAGCCGTCATGGAGCAGGTGGGGAAAGTGGCAGGCAGCGATGCCACCGTGCTGCTGCTGGGCGAAACGGGAACAGGGAAGGAACTGGTGGCGCGTGCGATCCACCGCTTGAGCCAGCGCGCCAACAATAGTTTCATCAAGATGAATTGTGCGGCGATTCCGTCGGGGCTGCTGGAGAGCGAGTTATTCGGCAATGAGAAGGGCGCGTTCACGGGAGCGGTGAGCAAGAAAATTGGTCGAATCGAACTGGCCGACAAGGGCACGCTGTTTCTGGACGAGATCGGGGAGATTTCGCTGGCGCTGCAACCGAAGCTGCTGCGGGTTTTGCAGGATCAGGAGTTCGAACGGCTGGGCGGAACCCATACCTTGAAGGTGGATTTTCGTTTGATCGCAGCGACGAACCGCAATTTGGCTGATGTCGTACGACAGCACGAGTTCCGGAGCGATTTGTATTACCGGCTGAACGTGTTTCCGATCCGCGTGCCGCCGTTACGGGAACGGCGCGACGACATCCGGTTGCTGGTGGAACACTTTGTGCAGAAGTGCGCGCGCCGGATGAACAAGTCGATCACCAGCATTCCAAAGAGAACCATGGACGCGCTGATGGGGTGGGAGTGGCCGGGGAATGTGCGGGAGTTGGAGAATTTTATCGAGCGGTCGGTGATTCTGACGCAAGGTTCGGTGCTGGTGTCGCCGTTAAGCGAACTGAAGCCGATTAGCACAACCGCGGAGGAGAAAGCCGTGGATGAGAGTCTGGAGGCGGCGGAACGCGAGCACATTCTGCGCGCTTTGCGGGAGAGCCACGGGCAGATTGGCGGGCTGAAAGGCGCAGCCATGCGGTTGGGATTGAAGCGGACAACGCTGCAATCGAAGCTGAAGCATTTTGGAATCGATCCGCGGTCAAAACCGCCGGAGCAGTAGTTCCCCGCGGATTAGTGGATAGTGGTCGGTGGTCGGTGGTCAGCCCGCCGGGGCGACGGTCGTTGCCGTACTTTTCTCTTTGTATATACTTACGTCCCAACTCGGTTGACCCGACCGAGATGACAGCCTACCATTACGCTTTTGCGTGCGGGCGAGTTCGGCTTCGCTCAGGGCACGTCCGCAGCCACACGAGCAGAATATACTTGCATTTTTCATTGGGGAAGATCCATCGGATGGGCATGTTTGCGATGCTGAAGAAGTTTGGATTTGTGGGCAACCGGCTGGCGGCTGCGATGTTGCTGGTTCTGCTGGCGGCTTCAACCGCATCATTCGCCCCATCTCAGACGGCGGAAAAGACCGCGGCCGGTCATAGCGTCGATCATTATTATGAACCGCTCCCGCAGGAAACCGGTGCGGCGGGGCTGAAGCTGATGCTGCGACGCTTGCAGACGACGACCCGTCTGATGCAGGTCACGGCGCATCCCGATGACGAAGACGGCGGCATGTTGACGCTCGAATCGCGCGGGAAAGGCGTCTCGACATTGCTGATGACGCTGACGCGCGGGGAAGGGGGACAGAACAAGCTGGGCAGCAATCTGTTCGACGCGCTGGGCGTGCTGCGGACGCTGGAGTTGCTGGCTTCCGACAGATATTACGGCGTTGAGCAGCGATTCTCGCGCGTGGCGGATTTTGGATATTCGAAGACTCCCGAAGAAACATTTCAGAAGTGGCAAGGGCACGATATCGCGCTCGGCGACATGGTGCGGGTGATTCGAACCTTTCGTCCGGACGTGCTGGTGGCGCGGTTTTCGGGCACGGATCGCGATGGCCATGGGCATCATCAGGCATCGGCGATCTTGACGAAAGAGGCGTTCCGCGCGGCGGCCGATCCGAAGCGGTTTCCGGGGCAAATCAAAGAAGGCCTCGAACCCTGGCAGCCGAAGAAGTTGTATATCGGCAATGTGTGCGGCTTTGGGGCAATGACGTGCGATGCCGCGAATTACACGCTGCGGCTCAACACGGGAGTCGTCGATCCGCTGCTGGGAGCGTCCTACATACAGTTTGCCATGCAAGGACTGCGTCACCAGCAGTCGCAAGGGGCGGCGAATTGGACGGTCGAACCGGGCGACCGGTTCACGTATTACAAGCTGGTGGATTCGGTGCCAGAGTCGTTGATGTCCTCGCCGAAAGATAGAGATAAAGACGGGCACGAGCAGGATTTCTTTGACGGGATTGATACGACGCTGCCGGGGCTGGCGGACCGATTATCCGCCGATCGCACCAGCGATAAAGAACGAAAGTGGCTGCGCAGCAAGTTGGAAGAGATTCAGAACAGAATTGATATTGCCGAGCGAGCGGGAAATGACCTCGTGACATTGGATGCGGCCCTTGCGGAGGCAGGGGAGTTCACGAGTAGGTTGCTAGTAGTTGGTGGACTGCCTGAACCCTGGTACGAACAGACAGCTCCTACGCTCGAGAGTTTACAAAATGAAATCGAAAGAGCTCGTGCTCTAATTGCGGGAGCAAAGCTCGATGTAGTAGTGGATGCGCCCGCGGGCACGGGTCCCGACGATGCGTTTATGGCGGTGCCGGGCGGAACGTTCGAGGTTACTGCGAAATTATCGGCTCCCGCCGGCATAGATAAGCGTGCAATTATTGCCCTTCGCTTCCCGGTAGTCCAATCCGCGTTAGGGCCGAGAACGTTATGGAAGTCTGAAGAACTCAACAAGAATGTTTCTAAGAATGAATTGACGATACGTTTCCGCGTCCACGTTCCGCTGCAGGCAGAGATAACGCGCCCTTATTGGCATCGTCACGATCCTGAGCGCGATGCTCTGAACACAATTGACGAACCGCAATACCAGACGCCCCCCTTTCCCCCGCCACCCGTGGGCGCCGTTGGCTATTTTGGAAAAGTTGACTATCTTGGAAAAGAAGAAGTCGTGAATGCAATTTGCATGGTGCGTTACAGGAACGCATCCGGGGAAACTGCCGAGCGACCATTAGCAGTCGCTCCCGCTTTTTCTGTGGGACTATCGCCAGCAACCGAGGTGATTCCGTCCGATAAGCGTGGCAGCACGAGCGTAAAGACCACAGCGCGCAACCAGGGCAGTGGTTCCGAAGCGCGCGTTGCCTTGGATGTGCCGAATGGGTGGCGGGCCGAGCCGACGCAGGAATCTGTCCACATTCCCAAAGATGAGTTGAAGGACGCCACATTCCAGGTATTCCCTTCCGAGTTGAAGGAAGGCCAGACTCATATCCGGGCGGAACTGACCAGCGACAAAAAGACCTACGGCGAAGGTTATACAGTCGTCACGCGCGAAGATCTCGGGACCTTTTATTACTATCAGCCAGCAGTGCAGCACGTTTCGATTGTCGACGTGAAGGTTCAAAAGGATCTGAAGATCGGCTACATCATGGGCGCGGGCGATGAGATTCCGACCGTACTCAAGCAGATCGGGATGGATGTAACGATGATTCCGGCGGAGAAGCTGGGCTCGGAAGATTTGAGCCGGTATCAGACGATTGTGCTCGGGATTCGCGCTTACGACACGCAGAAAGATGTGATCGCGAATAACAAACGTCTGCTTGATTTTGTGCGGGCGGGCGGACGGCTGGTGGTGCAGTACAACACCCTCAACGCCGCGGCGGGCGATTTCAATTCGGGCAAGTTGACGCCGTATCCGGCAACGCTCGGGCGGACGCGGGTTTCGGTGGAAGAGGCTCCGGTTGCGATTCTCGATCCCGCGAACCCGATCTTTCATTCTCCAAACGAAATCACGCAGAAAGATTTCGAGGGCTGGGTGCAGGAACGTGGGCTGTACTTCATGAACCAGTGGGACAGCAACTTTACCCCGCTGCTCGAATCGCACGATCCGGGCGAGGGCGAGCAGAAGGGCGGACTGCTGGTGGCACATTACGGCAAGGGGACGTATATCTATACGGGATATGCGTTCTTTCGGCAGTTACCAGCAGGAGTGCCGGGAGCGGTGCGGTTGTTTGTGAATCTGGTCGGTAGTCGTTAGTAGTTGGGTGTTAGTCGTTAGTCGTTAGTCGTTCGGGGAATTGTTGCGAACGACGAATAGCGAACGACTAACGACGATCGGTTCGCCAACGACTAACGACTATCGGCCAACGACTTATTCCATGGCAATTCCACTCGAAGGCGGGTCCGACACCAAGCCGCAACTCGTCCGCGGCATTGGCCTGGGTTCCGCTACTGCGCTGAACATGATTGACATGATCGGCGTGGGACCGTTTATTACGATCCCGCTGATCGTGACCGCGATGGGCGGTCCGCAGGCGATGCTGGGATGGGTAGTAGGCGCGGCGCTGGCCGTCTGTGACGGACTGGTGTGGGCGGAGCTGGGCGCGGCGATGCCGGGGTCGGGCGGCTCGTATCGTTACTTGAAAGAGATCTACGGGCCTCAGAAATTGGGGCGCGCGGTTTCCTTCCTTTTTGTCTGGCAACTTTCATTCAGCGCTCCGCTTTCGATTGCCACGGGAGCCGTAGGGCTCTCGCAATACGCCTCTTTCTTCTGGCCGGGGCTGGAGCGGGTTTGGGCGGCGCGCACGTTCAGCCTGAATCTGCCACTGCTGGGTCAACTGCAGTTGACCTGGGTCGCAATGCCCGCGACTCTGCTTGCCATCGGAGTCTGCGTGTTCACCGCGTTTCTGCTTTACCGGCGGATCACGGCGATCTCATGGCTTTCAAAACTGCTTTGGGTGGGCGTGATGGGAACGATTGGGTGGATCATCTTCGCCGGCCTCACCCATTTCAATGCGCGGCAGGCTTTTGATTTTCCTCCTGGCGCGTTTTCGCTTTCGCGAGATTTCTTTCATGGCTTGGGCGGGGCGATGCTGATCATCACTTATGACTATTGGGGCTATTACAACGTGTGCTTCCTTGGGGGTGAGATCAAGAATCCGGGAAAAAACATTCCGCGGGCTTTGTTGCTATCGATTCTGGCAGTGGCTTGTCTGTATCTCTTGATGAACGTCAGCATTCTTGGCGTGGTGCCGTGGCGGGAGCTGGCGCAGTCGGGGGCGTCGAACGGCAAGCTGTACGTGGTTTCCGCTTTTATGCAGAGAATCTACGGGCATGGGGCGGGCGGAGTGGTGTCGGCGCTGGTGATGTGGACGGCGTTCTCGTCGGTGTTCTCGCTAACGCTGGGCTATTCGCGCGTGCCGTACGCGGCGGCGCTTGATGGGAATTATTTTCGGGCGTTTGCGCGAGTGCATCCGGTGTATCAGTTTCCTTATGTTTCATTGCTGGCGCTGGCGGGCGTGGCGGCGCTGTTCTGTTTTCTGCGGCTGGCGGATTTGATTGCGGCGCTGGTGGTGATCCGGATCATCCTGCAATTCCTGGTGCAGAGCATTGGCGTGATTGTGCTGCGGATTCGGCGTCCGGAGATGGCGCGTCCGTTTCGTATGTGGCTTTATCCGGTGCCGGCGCTGGTGGCGGCGGGAAGCTTCGTTTTCATTTTGATTTCACGCGCGGGGTTTTTGCGGGAGATCCGGTATGCGGCGGTGATTCTGGCGGTGGGGATTGTGGTTTATTGTGTGCGGGCGTGGCGGCGGCGGGAGTGGCCGTTTGGGAGTCCGTCGTTGGTCGTTGATCGGTAGCCGTTCGCTGCTCGTGGGTCGCTGTTCGCGGGAAAGTCAAAGGCTAACCGCAGAGACCGCAAAGGACGCCGAGAAGGTGCCGCGTGGGTCGGCTCGCGCCGGCCTTATTTTCTTGCGGAGCCATGTTTCTTGCGCCAGTCCGCTCCGTCGCGTCCGCCGTGGAGCGCGATCTCGGTGAGGATGAGTTCGGCGGTAAGCCGGCGCTTGGTGAGATGGGCGGCGATTCTCTGCTTCGCCGTTTTCGGTGAAACTTTCGGATCGAGGAATACCAGCACGGACGGGCCCGCTCCGCTGAGGGCGGCGCCGAGAATGCCGGAGTCTCCGGTGAGTTCTTTGAGGGCGGGAAGCAGCGGACAGAGGGGGGCGCGATAAGGCTGGTGAATGCGGTCTTCGAGCGCCGAGGAGAGCAGGTCGGGACGGTCCTGGGTGAAGGCGGCGAGCAGCAGCATCGAGTTCTGAATGTTGGTGACGGCATCGGCGCGCGAATACTGGAAGGGCAGCACGCGGCGGGCTTGCTCGGTCAGGAGCGGGGCATCGGGAACCGCCAGGAGCAGCGGCCACTTCCCTTTCGGCTTCACTTCGACCACCTGCGCCTGCACCTGATTGGCCATGCGAGCCACGGTGAGCGCGCCCATCCAGCAGGCAGAGGCGTTGTCGGGATGGTGCTCGCGCATGGAAGCCTCGCCGACGATGCGGTCGTCTTTCCAGCGCAGATGTCCGAAATGCACGGCCAGCGCGATGCCGGCCAGGCGGGCGGCGGCGGACGATCCGCAACCTCTGCCGATGGGAATCTCGTTTTCGATGTGGATGCGCAAGGGCGCGATTTTGCGGTTCTCCGATTCGAGGACCTCGCAATAGGTGGTGACGATGAGGTGGTTTTCTATCCGGGCGCAGATCTGCGCGTCGCGGCCTTCCGCTGTGACGAAGAAGTCGGGCGCGCGCTCGGCACGCAAGCGCAGATGGAAATCCAGGGCAAGGGCGGCGGCGTCGAAGGCCGGGCCCAGATTGGCGGAGGTCGCCGGCAGCGCCAGGCGCAGCGAACGGTCTAAAGATGTAGGGCGTGAAGGCATAAGTTAGAAAGCAAAATCCTCGGCAAAACCTAGCCGAAACGATAGAAATGGAAGGCTTTAGCCCGGTCCCGGCCTAAGCAGAATCCTTTACAATCGACACTGACGTTGAACTGATTTTTATACACGAGTTTGCGGCGAACTGCTACGAATTTCTGCGGGATTATGCTTTTGGCAGACCCATATCCCACGATGCCTGGGCCGATTGATCGAGTTTGTACGTGATCTCGACGAGGAGGTATACCGAAACCGGCTTCCCATTTTTCGTTGCAGGGGTAAACTTCCATTGCGAAACGGCCTCGACGGCTCTCTTATCTAAAGCCTCGCACAAACCCCTCTTAATTCTCGGATCTTTCACCAGCCCGTCTCTCGTCACAATGATTCGCAACACAACTGTCCCTTCAATTTTCGCTTTGCGAGACGCCTCATCATATCCGGGATCTGGCGAATACGTGGGACGTGGAGGTGCGATGCATTCTGCGGAATCGTTGGCATCTCCGCGACAAATTGGCCCCCAAAGCGGTTGTTGATCTCCGCTTTGAGCAAACGCTGCGATAATCAACAGCATGAGCACTATTGCTAGGCGCATTAGCTTTCCTCTAAGAAAGACCATCTTTATTATCCTCAGTGTTCATGCGTCGCTGGGTTTGTCAAGAGCATAATTCCGAATTTCTCTCGGCCGCGTCGAGCGCGGCAATGACGGCCCCGAGATCGGCATCAAGCACAACCGGGGCACGCTGCAGATATTTTGCCTGGGCGGCCTCGGTCTCCTCGGGCGTTCCGGCGATGGACGTGCCGGCGACAGCCGTATCGGCGAACAGTTCCCCGCGATGGAACTTGATGGTGAAATCGGGATCTTTGAGAGCATGGCCGGTCAGGATCAGGACGACGGCCTCGCCGGGCTTGACGAACCCGCTCCGGCGCAGCTTCTTGAGCCCAGCCAGCGTGACGGCGGAGGCGGGCTCGCAACCGATGCCATCGGCGCCGATTTCGGCTTTGGCCGTGGCGATCTCGATCTCTGTGACCTCTTCGACCTCACCGCCGGTCGCCTGAAGCACGCGCAGGGCTTTCTTCCACGATGCCGGGTTGCCGATGCGTATGGCGGTCGCGAGCGTGTCGGCAGTCATCGCTTCGAGCTTCCTGCCTCCGAACTCGCGCACGCTGCGGTAGAACGGATTCGCGCCGTGCGCCTGGATGATGGAAAGTTTCGGCAGGCGCGAGATCAGTTTAAGATCGCGCATTTCGATCAGCGCCTTGCCAATCGCCGAGCTGTTTCCGAGATTGCCGCCGGGGACGATGATGTGGTCCGGCGGCTCCCACGCGAGTTGCTCCATGAGTTCGATGGCGGCGGTTTTCTGGCCTTCGATGCGATAAGGATTCACCGAATTCAGCAGACAGACCGGTTTCTGGCGGACAAGGTCGTTGAGGATGCGGACGCATCCATCGAAATCGGTGCGGAGCTGGCAGGTGAGGGCGCCGTAGTCGAGCGATTGCGAAAGTTTGCCCCAGGAAATCTTGCCTTCCGGAATCAGCACCAGGCTGCGCATGTTGCCGCGCGCCGCATAGGCGGCCATGGAGGCCGAAGTGTTGCCAGTGGAAGCGCAGGCAACCCAGGCGAATCTTCCCTGGTGCGCAAACGAAGCTGCGAACGTCATGCCCGTGTCTTTAAACGATGCGGTCGGGTTCATGCCCTGGTGCTTGGCGCGAAGATTCTCGACCCCAGCCGCGCGCGCGCACCGTGGCAAGCGGTAGAGTGGCGTGTTTCCTTCGCGCAGGGTGATGGCGTGCTCTTCCGGAATGTGGGGAAGGAGTTCGCGGAAGCGCCAGACTCCGCTCTGGTCGAGCGCATCGCGTGAGGTGCAGCGGCTGAGCCAGAGGGCCTTCAGCGTCGCCGGGTCGAATGCAGGTGAATCGAAAGCCCATCCGGGAAAAAAGAATTCCAGCAGATCGCCGCAAGCGGTGCAGCGGAAGTCCCGGCTGGCGGAATCGGGCGTAGCGCCGCAAGCGATGCAGCGCAGGCGGGAGATGGATTCGAAGGTTTGAGTAGTCGACAAGGGCTATGATTCCGTTGAACGGCGGCCGCTAATTGCGCTCGCCCATAGACATGATACGGCACGCCTGCGCCAGCGAGGCCCGGATACGCAATTGAATTTTCAGGCGCAGCGGGCGCGGACAAGAGTGCCCGCGCCGCACATGCTGTGGCTTAGAACCTTGCTGCGACCTGTCAGCGCGGGTAATCTTAAGAGATTCCAGCTTTATTAAGGGAGCTTTGGAAATGAAAAAGCACGAGTTCCGTCAGGAAACCGAGGCGGTACGCGGGGGCGCCAGCCTCGCTAAAAAGAACGGTCCGCTCACCGCGCCCATCTATCAGACTTCGACCTTCGAAGTCGCCGACATGCAGGAGCAGGTGCGCGCCACTCCTACCGACCGCTTCTACACGCGCTACGGCAATCCCACGCATACGGTCGCCGAGAATGCCATCGCCGAACTCGAGGGCACGGATGCGGCGCTGCTGTTCTCTTCCGGTATGGCCGCAATCACGACTTCAATTCTGGCGCTGGTAAAGGCGGGCGACCATATTGTGGCGCAGCGCGATATTTATGGCGGCGTGATCAAGTTCCTTTCGCAGTGGCTGCCGAAGCTGGGGATCGAAACGACGTTCGTCGACACCAACGACATCGAGCAGCATGATCGCGCCATCCGGCCCAACACAAAGCTCTTGCACATCGAGTCTCCGACGAATCCAAACATCCGGGTCGTCGATCTGGAAAAGATTGCGGCGCTGGCGCGCAAGCGCGGCCTGATCTCGACCATTGATTCGACCTTTGCCACGCCGATCAATTGCCGTCCGGCGGAGTGGGGCATCGATCTGGTGCTGCATTCGGGGACGAAATATTTTGGCGGACATTCCGACCTGATCTGCGGCATCGCGACCGGACGACGCGATTTGATCGAGCAGATCCATCACACGCGCACCACGCTCGGCGGCTGCATGGATCCGCACGCGGCGTTTCTGCTGCTGCGCGGAATCAAGACGCTGGCCGTCCGGGTCGAGCGCCAGAACGAAAGCGCGCTGCGGATCGCCGAGTTCCTGAGCCGGCATCCCAAGGTGGCGCGGGTGCACTATCCGCTGCTGAAGGAGCATCCGGACTACGCGATCGCGAAGAAGCAAATGGCGGGCGCGGGCGGCGTCCTGAGCTTCGAGGTGGAAGGCAGCGGCGCCGACGCCTGCCGCGTGGCCGAGGCGCTGAACCTGTTTACCCTGGCGCCGAGTCTCGGCGGAGTGGATTCGCTGGTGACCATCCCGGTGCTGACCTCGCACGCCATGATCGCTCCCGACCTGAGGAAGAAGATGGGCGTAACCGAGCAGATGATCCGCCTGTCGGTGGGCCTTGAGCACGTCGAGGACCTGATCGCCGATCTGGAAAAAGGGTTAGCCGTACTGAGCCGGGAACGTGTGCGCGCGGGCGTTGCGGATTGACGATTGGTTGAATACTCGCGGCAAATCCCACTCATCGCAAAAAACGCGATGAGTGGGGCACCCGCCAATCGGTCAGAATGTAAACCGCGCTCCGAACTGGAACTGGCGCGGAGTATTGACGTTGTTGCTGATCACCCCGAACGATTGGCCTTCGCTAGCCACGCCGACTACGCTGTTCACACTCGGGTATCCGTACTGCGCGTAGTTGCTCATGTTATAGGCGGAAACATCGAAGCGGAGCGCCTTCGTTTCCGTAAATTTGATCGTCTTGTAAATGGAGAGGTCGAGATTGCGCGCCCCCCGGGTGCGAACATTGTCGAGATAGGACGGAGCAGTTCCCGGAATGTAAGGATTCGGATTGCCCCCGTTTTCGGTGCCAGGCTGCACGAAGCAATTTATGTTGAACCAGTCATTAACCATGTGCGGAGCCCCTTTCGAGGGATCGCAGATCATATCGGACCGCTGATTGAAGGGGGTCAGCGGATTTCCCGAGCCGGGAGAGTGGATTGGAACCCCTGTACTGAGATAGAGAATGGCGTTCACAGTCCAGCCGCCCGCAACGGCGTTGGCTACTCCATGCAGATTGACTGCCTGACCCTTGCCAATGGGTAGGTCGTAAGATGCCTGCCCGGTGAACGAGTACTTGACGTCTTGCGGGCTGATGGCGTGTTCATAGCCCAGATTTCTCCAGTCTTGTACCGATCCATTGTGGCTGCCCACGAAACCCAGGGGAGGATTGCCGTCGTCAGTAATCAGCTTAGCCCAGGTAAAAGTAGCCAGCGTGGTGAAATGGCCCGTCAGGCGCTTCTGCACTTTCGTCTGCAGCGAGTTGTATTCAGAGTCTCCCGCAGGATACCCCCAGGTGACGACGCCGCTTCCGAAGCCGCCGCTGCCGAACTGAGGATATTTTTCGAGCGCCATCCACTGCGGCACAGTCGATTGACCGTACCAGGCATTCGTCGAGGGCTGAATTGCCTCCCATGCATTAGGTACCGCGCAGCTCGGGTTGAATATGTAGCACAACGAATCGCCGTAGTGTGCAATTGTGCCGAGATCGAGCATGTTCTGATCCACGGAGCTGAAAGGCATAAAGAGTCCGCGGCTGCCCACATATCCAGCGCTCACCACTATCTGATGCGGGAGTTCATATTCCAGACCAAAGTTGTAGTTGTAGGTGGTGGGCGTGCGCTGAGCATGCTGCACGGTGTTGATGGTGATTCCCAGGTTATTGGTCAAGCCGGCGGGTGCTGTTGTGAAAATGGGGATAAGCCCATTGGGATAGGGATTGCTTAGCGAATACGGCACGGTGAAATTATCGGCGGGGAGTACAGGGCCCCCTGAGATGGTACACGCCGACGAACCGTAAAAAACCCAATTGGTATCGAGGTTTGGGCAGTTGGAGTTCTGAAAGGTGCTGGAAGAGAATCCGTCGGTATTGATGAAGGCGCCGGCCGTCATCTCGGTGCTGGGCCCATAGTAGAAGCCGACGCCGCCGCGGATTACAAAATGGGTGATGGGCTGGAAAGCAAAAGCCAACCGGGGCCCGAAGTCGTGCATGTTGGTTTTGAAAGGAGAACGGTTGCCGCTGTTATTGAAGATTTCCGCGCCCGTATAGGAGACGCCGTTGTCGGTGTTGGTCGCGTTGGGATCAAAGTATTCCTGGCGGTTAAAACGCTCGTTGCGCCCACCGAAAATGTCCCAGCGCAGACCGGCCGTAATCGTCAACTTCGTCGTGGCGTGGTAAGTGTCTTCGACAAACGCCGCGTAGTAGGGGTTGGATTCGGCGGCGTATACGGGTCTGTCGAACTCGCCACCATCACCCATGCCGATGAGCATGGAAGCGTAGTCGCTGCCGCCGACTAGATTGCCCGAGGCGGGCGAGGTTTGTTGATCGGTACCACCATAACCAAAACTGTAGGTGCCGGCAGGGGCGTAGGGCTGGCCTACGTTGAAATAGCGTTTCATCCATTCGAAGCCGGTGGAGATTTGGTGTTTGCCGTAAATTTTCGTCAAGGTGACGTTGGCGTCACTATTCTCGCTGGCATCGACGAAGTTGTTGTAATCGGCGGTGCCGCCAACTCCGCCACCGTAGTCGTCGAAAAGCATGAACGGAAGCTGTTTGACGACCTGCTGCGCAGCCAGCGCGGCGGGAAAACCCACCGTAGTGCCATTTACGGAGCCCAGGTTCGTGATATCGGTGTTCAAGTACGACGGCGGACCTCCTTGCTTTTCGTAGCGGCGGGAAAACGAGTAGCGCAAGATAAGGACGGTAGAAGAATTAAGGGTCAGGTCATCCGCCACAAAGGAGATGAGGACGTTCGTGGTGTTCAGGGCATAATCGGGGTCCCAGCCTG
>PLIC01000080.1 GCA_003139995.1 Candidatus Acidiflorens stordalenmirensis
TCGACTTTGCGAAGAAACTCGGCCGCGGCTTCCGGCAGCACCGTGTTGATGAACATTCCCGAGCCCAGCTCAAACCCGGCCACTCGGGTTAGCCGTGGAATCACGCTCAGATACCAGTGGAAGTACTTCACGCCGACGCTCTCGGCCGGAGCGCTGCGAATCGTAAAGTTGAAATCCGGGTCCGCCAGCCCGTGGTAGAGCTTGGCCAGCGTCGAGCGCAACATGCGCGCCAGATCGTTCATCTCCGAAGTGCTTACATCTCCGAAGCTGGCCATGTGCCGCCGCGGATAGATGTGGGTAGAGAACGGAGCCGCCGAGGCATACAGTTCGAGCGCGACGAAGTGTTCGGAAACCGAGACGATGCGGGTTTGTTCTTCCAATTCCTCTTCGAGCATCTGACAGAACATGCACTCGCCAAAGTCGTCAAAGTGCCGCAAAGCTTGTTGAAAGCGCTCGCGCACCTGTATGGAAATCACGGGAGTCGCGATGATCTGGGAGTGCGGGTGTTCCAGGCTGGTGCCGGCGTCGGGCCCGTGATTCTTGAAGATCGTAATGAGCGCGATGCGCGGGTCGAGGCTGAGTTCATCGTAGCGAGTTTTATAAATGCGGAGGATTTCCGTCACGTAGGAGTCGGACATGAGGGCCATTACCTGAGAGTGGTCGGGCGTCTCCACGATCACATCGTGAACCCCGAAGCCGTTTACCGAGCGGCGCGACCGGTGTACAGTGCGTGTCGGCTGCACTTCGCGGGAAAGAGCCGCAAACTTATTCGGCACCACTCGCGCGCGCCACGGAACATCCATCGAGGTGGGTACTCGCATGACTTCCGGCGGAGTCAGCTTCTCGTTTCCCGGACAAAAGGGGCAGTTCGCAACAAACGATGCCACCGGCTTCCGCTCGCGGTGGCTCGCCATCTCTTCCGGACGGCGGGCCCGCTCGGTTGCAATCACAACCCATTCCTTAGTGGCAAAATTCTGGCGTAGTTCAGGCATAATCACTCCCAGGTAAGCGTACATCGCCGCTCGATAGTCGAACAGTCACCGAGGGTCGTATTCCTGCGTCTCGCGAGCGAAAGGACGGACACGCGCATCGAATTTGCCGGTGGATCAGCGGCAACATTCCCTTTAGATAAGAAAAGTCGCTAGTATAAAATCACAGTTCAACATGTCAAACAAACTTTCTGTAGGAATTCTCGGCGCCACAGGCATCGTCGGCCAGCGATTCATCCAGATGCTGGAACGTCATCCGTGGTTCGAAGTCGCATGGCTTGCCGCATCCGATCGTTCGGAAGGCAGGCCCTATGCCGAAGCCGTGCGCTGGCGTTTGAAAACTGCCATCCCGGCTGACGTCGCCAGGATGACGCTTGCGCCTGCCAAGCCCGAAGGCGCCCCGAAAATTATTTTCGCCGCCCTCGATTCCTCGATCGCCCGCGAACTGGAGCCGCAGTTCGCCGCCGGCGGTTGTGCGGTCGTCTCCAATTCGAGCGCGTTGCGGATGCAGGCCGACGTTCCGCTGGTGATTCCCGAAGTCAACGCCGATCATATCCGGCTCATCGACAAACAATCCTGGCGCAGCAAATCGGGCGGATATGTCGTCACCAATCCCAACTGTTCGGCCATTGGGCTAGCGCTGGCGCTGGCCCCATTACATCGTCGCTTCACGCTGGAGACGGTGATGGCGGTCACTATGCAAGCGGTCAGCGGCGCAGGCTATCCGGGGGTGCCTTCGCTCGACATTCTCGGCAACGTCATCCCTTACATCGCCAACGAAGAAGAAAAGATGGAAGAAGAAACGCAAAAATTGCTGGGGACGCTGAACGGCGCGCGCATTGACCCTGCTCCGTTTGCGATGAGCGCGCAATGCAATCGGGTCGCCGTGGAAGACGGCCATACCGAGTCGATCGCGGTTCGACTGAAACAAAAAGCGCAGCCGCAGGAGATCATCGCCGCCTGGAACGATTTTCGCGCCGAACCGCAGCAACTGCGCCTGCCGAGCGCGCCCGAGCGACCTGTCGTGTACATGACCGCGGCGGACCGTCCGCAGCCGCGCTTCGACTGTGACCTCGGCGGAGGCATGACCACGGCGGTCGGCCGCTTGCGCAAGTGCAACGTCCTCGACTGGAAGTTCACCTCCCTGTCGCACAACACGATTCGCGGGGCCGCTGGCGCTGCCCTGCTCAATGCTGAGCTGCTCAAGGCGAAGGGGTACCTCGGGTGAGAACAGCCTGTACCACGGAAACACTCAAGAATAGTGGTCGGTGGTCAGTGGTCGGTGGTCAGTGGCCGCTGACCACTGAAGGCGGTACCCGCGAAGGTTTGCCTGACCACTGGCCACTGGCCACCGACCACTGTTTCAAGGAGCACGGCCGCCCATGATCGTGATGAAATTTGGCGGGACTTCCGTACAAGACGCGAAAGCGATCGAGCGCGTGGCTCACATCGTCCAGGGCCGGTTGGCGGACCGTCCCGTGGTGGTGGTCAGTGCCATGGCCAAGGTCACCGATTCGCTGCTCGCCATGGGAAGGGCTGCCGGTGGCGGCGATCGCAAGACCGCTCTCAAAATGGCGCGCGCCTTGCGTGAACGCCACTACGACACCGCCGGAGAACTGCTCGGCACCGCGCTGTTCACTGAATTTCACGGCGACTTGGGCGCGGACTTCGAAGACCTCGACGAGTTGCTGCGCGGCATTGGCGCGGTGGGCGAAATCACTCCCCGCACCTACGATTACGTTGCTTCTTTCGGCGAAGTGCTTTCGAGCAAGATCGTGGCTGCCGCGTTCGTCGCCCGCGGATTGCCGGGGGCGCACGTGGATTCGCGCCAATGTCTGCTAACCGACAGCAGCTATACCCACGCGGTTCCCCAGTTCGAAGAAACTAACGAGCGTCTGCGCAAGCGGGTCCACCCTCTGGTCGAGGCCGGCAAGGTTCCGGTAATGGGCGGGTTCATCGCTTCCAATCGCGCCGGCATCACCACCACCATCGGGCGCGGAGGATCGGATTTTTCCGCCGCCATTGTTGGCGCGGGCCTCAATGCCGAGCGCATCGAAATCTGGACCGACGTCGACGGCATGATGACCACCGACCCCCGCCTTTGTCCCGACGCCCGCCGCATCAAGGTCATCAGCTTTGACGAAGCCGCCGAACTTGCTTATTTCGGCGCCAAGGTCCTGCATCCGGCAACCGTGCTGCCCGCGATTCAGCAAAATATCCCGGTCTATGTTCTGAACTCGCTGAACCCGACCTGCGAAGGAACGAAGGTCACGGCGCGCGCCCCGCGCTGCGCGAATATTTTCAAGGCCATCGCGCTCAAGAAAAAGATCACGCTGGTAGAGGTCGCCTCGCCTCGCCGTCTGCTGGTGCGCGGATATTTGAAGTCCATCTTTGAAGCTTTCGATCAGCACGACGTAGCGGTGGACGTGGTCTCCACCTCCGAAGTCAGCGTCTCGGTGACAGCCGAGACCAACGAATCCATCCCGGCGCTGGCCGCCGATCTGGCAAAACTGGCGGACGTAAAATACGAAGGGCGGAAGGCGATCGTCTGTCTGGTAGGCGAGAATCTGCGCGAAACACCCGGAATCGCCGCCAAGGTTTTCGGCATTCTTGAGGATGTGAAGATCCGCATGATCTCGCAGGGTGCTTCCGAAATTAATCTGACTTTTGTGATTGAAGAAGACGACGCGGCCGAGGTAGTGCGGCGTCTGCATCGCGCATTCTTCGCCGAAGCCGATCCGGAAGTGTTTGCCTAGGGCGTTTAACCGCCGAGACGCCGAGAGCGCCGAGAAAAACAACGGACAATAGGCGGGAGATTTTCGAGGGGGAGCGAAGAAGATGACCAATTTTGCACGAGCGGGTTGTGGGATTCTTCTTTTTGCTGCTCTATTTGGGGTCTGGTACAGTGTCGCCGCCAATTATGACTATGGTGCTCTAGCAGGAACATATGTCTTTCGTGGGAACGGAGAAACCTGCACTTTGTACCTGCGTCCAGATCGTACCTTCGTGCAAGAGCTTAGTCGTTCCGGTGAAATTAAGAAGTCCCAAGGACACTGGGATCGCTATGGCGAATCACACGTGTCATTTTCCGATGAATTCCTGAAGATATCTGGAGAAGAGATGGATGCTGCTGGACAAGCACACGGTGAATTCGACAAGCTGCTCGGGATATTTCCGACCCTTGTTTTGGCGCCTCTGCCAGACGGCCCCAGGTTCCACAAGAAATGGTTTCGCTAAAGAGGCGCTTGTAAGATTTTCTCAGCGAACTCTGCGTACTCGGCGGTGATAAGGTTTCACCATGAATCTTCTGATTCTCGGCCGTGGCAAAACAGGATCGGTGGTGGCGGAAGTGGCGCGCGAGCGCCGCCACAATGTCCGCACCTTGGACGTCGATGAAAACGCGAATGCCTCCGCCCTCACTCCCGCTTTCCTTACCCCCTTCGACGTAGCCATCGACTTCACCACGCCCTCCGCGGTCATCGCCAATGCCGAAGCCTGCATCCGCGCTGGAAAGAACATCGTCGTCGGAACCACCGGCTGGTACGACCAATTGCCGCGCTTACGCGAAATGGTGCTCTCGGCGAAGACGGGCTTCCTCTACGGATCGAATTTTTCCATCGGCGTGAACCTCTTTTTCGAGATTGTCGCGACCGCCGGGGCCGCTCTGAAATACGATTACTCGGGCCAGATTTTCGAGCGTCATCATATAACAAAAAAAGACGCTCCTTCGGGAACTGCGATCACGATCCAGAAGATTGTGCGCGAGTCCGGAGGCAAGGAACTCGAGATTGTCTCCTTTCGCGAGGGCGATGCGGTCGGCATGCATGAGGTGGTCTTCAATTCTGCCGGCGATCGAATCTATTTGTGCCATGACGCCAAGTCGCGCCAGGGATTCGCCGAAGGCGCGGTGCGCGCAGCCGAGTGGCTGGCGGGGAAAACGGGCTTCTACGAGTTCCGCAACGTCTGGCGAGAACTCTAGCGCGAATCGAAGGTTGTCGTGACCACCAGCAGATGCCGAGCTTCGCTCGGCTTGGACGGGCGAGGGCGCCCGTCCCCACACGAGCAATTCCTGCGTGCTCGCGACCCTCCCCCAGCATCACGTTTGGCAAATGCAAGCGCGTGCGATAAGAGTTATCCTTAACCCATGCAACTGCGAGGCTGTGGTACCGCTCTGGTCACACCGTTCTCTCAGGACGGTGCTGTCGACGAAAACGCACTGCGCAATCTGGTCGCCTGGCAGGTCGAATCGGACATCGACTTCCTGGTTCCCTGCGGCACCACGGGAGAAACTCCCACGCTCACTCACGATGAGTGGCTGCGCGTCATCGACATAACTATCGAAGTCGTCGCCGGACGCGTGCCGATCGTCGCTGGCGCCACCTCCAACTCGACGCACGAGGCTGTGGCCAAAGCGAAAGAAGTGGCGGCGCGGCCGGGCGTCAACGCCATCCTCACCGCTTCGCCGTACTACAACAAGCCGACGCAGGAGGGCCAATACCGGCACTTTTGCGCGATCGCCGAGGCGGTCGACAAGCCCGTCATCCTCTATAACGTGCCGGGCCGCACTTCCGCCAATCTTGAACCCGCGACCCTGGTGAGGTTGAGCGAGGCCGCTAATATCGCGGGCGTGAAGGAAGCCAGCGGAAACATGGCGCAAATCGCAGAAGTGCTGAACACGGTGCCAGAGAGTTTTCTGGTGTTCTCCGGCGACGACGCCATCACTTTGCCGGTAATCGCGCTCGGCGGCGTGGGCATCATCTCGGTTGCGTCGAACGAAATTCCGCGCGAAATGACGGAGATGACTCGCGCCGCTCTGAACAACGACTGGCACACGGCGCGCGCCATCCATCGCAAGTATTTCCCGCTGATGCAGGCCAACTTCATCGAGTCGAGTCCGCTGCCCGTGAAGGCTGTCCTCGCGATGATGGGCAAGGTCGAAGAGGTCTATCGCCTGCCCTTGCTTCCCATGCGCCGCGACACGCGATCAAAGCTGCAGAAGATCGCGGCCGACGCCGGATTGATTACCCGGCCTGCGGCTCCGCCGGCGGCGGCCGCCGAATTCTATGTTTACGAAAATTGGGCAGCGGGCCCGCACAAAGCGATTCTGCATCGCGCAAACTGCGGACAATGCAGTTCCGGCAAAGGGCGCCCCGCCGGGCACGATCCCAATCATTCGCGTTGGCACGGACCGTACGGCACTCTCGCCGAGGCGCGCGAGGCAACCCATCAGATGCCCGGCGTTCTGATCCGCAGCGAATGCAAGTGCGTGGCGTAAGAGTGGCTCTTAGCACTTAGCTCCTAGCCGTTAGTTCTTTATGTTTGACTTTGGGTGGCGCAGCGCTTCAGCGCTACGATTGCGGGCCTGTTTCGGAGCCGCTTTAGCCGCCGAGGTTAGACAGCGCCGCAGAGATTTTCACCACAGACGCATACTTTTCTATGCCAGATTCGCTACTCACTCTGAAGTCGGCCATTGAGCGCCTATCGGCGAGCGAAACGATCGTCAACCCGGATGATGCCCGTCCCATTTTTTTCGACTTCCGCGCCGCTCTCACTCGGGGCGACGTTCGCGCCGCCGAGAAAGTCCAGGGACGCTGGGTCGTCAACGCCTGGGTGAAGCAAGGCATCCTGCTCGGCTTCCGTCTCGGCGAGTTGCAAGCGATGTCGGATGGCGACGTGCTTTCTTTTGTCGACAAGGACACCTTCCCCGCTCGCCGCCTGGCGATCACCGATCGGGTTCGCCTGGTGCCGGGTGGATCTTCCATCCGCGAAGGGGCGTACGTTGCACCGTCGGTCATCTGCATGCCTCCCATGTTTATCAACGTCGGCGCCTACGTGGATGAAGGCTCGATGATCGACTCGCACGCCCTGGTCGGCTCCTGCGCGCAGGTCGGCAAGCGCGTGCACCTGAGCGCCGCCGCGCAGGTCGGAGGCGTACTCGAACCCATCAACGCCGCCCCGGTGGTCATCGAAGACGATGTGCTGATCGGCGGTAACTGCGGAGTGTACGAAGGCACGCTGGTCCGCGCCCGCGCCGTTCTGGGAGCGGGAACGATCCTGACCCGATCCACGCCGCTCTACGATCTGGTGCGCGGCGAAATCTACCGCGCGTCAGCGGACCATCCGTTGGAAGTCCCAGAAAACGCCGTAATCGTCCCCGGCTCGCGCGCCGTGAAGAAAGGCAAAGGCAAATCCGACGACTGGAACCTCTCCCTCTATACGCCGGTGATCGTGAAGTATCGCGACGGGAAAACCGAGCGCGGGATTGAATTGGAAGAGTGGCTAAGATGAAAGCAAGCTAACCAGTGTCCTCTGCGGTTACCCAGGCGGATTCACGGCAACCGGCCCAGGTCACGACGGCAACGTCCGAGAAGACGCGCCCATAAGTTGCGCTTGTTCCGCCGCAAACCTGCGCCGCGCTTCGATGTGCTTGGCGCGAAAGTGCGCCCTGGCCCGCCCGCCCCACGCGCGCACGAAGTAATAGTTCAGCGTGCATCCGATGGCCGAGCTGACAACCGGAATCAGGCGTCCCGCCCACTTTTCCACAACATCGGCGCCGGCCTCGACCGCGATCCGCTGGATCACCTTCGGCACAAAACGGTTGACCACTTCTTTTTCCAGCAATTCGCGGCTGATGTCGACCCCGGCGGCGCTGGCCGCGGCAATCCAAAGCTCGGCAATCTCGTCGTCGGTGTTCAGCTCGAACCCATAAATCAGGCTGAGCTTCTGGATGGTGCGCATGGTAATGGCGGAAAGAATGCCGAGGTCGGGCACGATGGTGAGGATTCCGCCCAGACCAAATCCGGCTCCCTCCGCCGCCGCCAGCTTCATGCCGCCGCGGATGACCGACTCCGCCACATCGTCGAGGCGTTCCACCGGCAAGGTGTAGACGCCATGAAAGGTGGCCAGCGGCAAGCCGTGCGCAACGCGCAACTGCATCAGGAAGCGCCCGGGATTGACCTTGACCGTGTGGTAGGCGCGGGTTAGACCACTGCGGATCGCTCCTTCGACGCGCCGCCGCATCCAGGATTTTTTTTCGCCGGCCATTTCTAAGTACGAGTTTAGCAGCCCGGCGCAACGCCGCCTCCGACTTACCGTAGAGACGCTGCTTGCCGCGTCTCCGCCGCCTCCAAAGCAGACGGGGCGAGCCCCGTCTCTACACAAACGCGTGCATGATCGAACCCAACCGCGCCCCACCCTGTGCTAGCATCGACTTTGATAATGCCAACAGGAAAACTGCATATAGTTCCGCTAGGCGGGCTGGGCGAGTTCGGGATGAACTGCATGGCCATCCGCTTTGGCGACGACATCATCGTGGTTGACGCCGGCCTGATGTTCCCCGAAGCTGAGTTGCTGGGTGTCGACATCGTCGTCCCCGACATTTCTTACCTGCTCGAGAATCGCAAGCATGTGCGCGGCATCGTCCTTACACACGGCCACGAAGACCATATCGGAGCTTTGCCCTGGATTCTCAGCGAACTGAATGTTCCCGTCTGGGGCACCGAGTTCACGCTGGCCTACGTCGAAGATAAGCTCGACGAGCACCAGTTGCTCGACGACGCCGACCTGCGCGAAATCCGCCCCGGAGAGCGCTTTAAGGTTGGGCCGTTCACCGTTCATCCGTTGCAGGTGACGCACAGCCTGGTCGATTGTGTCGCGCTCGCCATCCACACGCCGCTCGGCGTCGTGCTGCATACCGGCGATTTCAAAGTCGACCCGACGCCCACCGACAACCGCCTCTTCGACCTGCACGGTTTCGCCGAATACGGCAAAGAGGGAGTGCTGGCACTGCTGCAGGATTCCACGAACGTCGAGCGCAAGGGCTACACGCCGAGCGAGCGCGCTGTCCGCCGCAAGTTCGATGAGGTGTTTGCACGCACCCAGCGGCGTCTATTCATTTCCTGCTTCTCATCCTCGATTCACCGCATTAAGTTGACGGTCGACTTGGCGCACGACCACGGCCGAAAGATTTGTTTCATCGGCCGCTCCATGAACAATTCGTCCGAGATCGCCGAAGACCTGGGTTATGTCCAGATTCCCGAGGGCATGATGATTCATCCCGGCGAAATGAGGAACTTCCCTCCGGAAAAAGTCTGCGTGCTCATCAGCGGCACGCAGGGCGAGCCCATGTCGGCGCTGTCACGGGCGGCAGTGGACAACCACAAGCACGCCAAAATCGAAAAGGGCGATACGGTGGTTCTGTCGTCGCGCATCATTCCCGGCAACGAAAAAGCCATCTACCGGATGATCGACCACCTCTTCCGCCGCGAAGCGTTCGTCATCTACGACGACGGCTCTTACCCGCCAATCCACGTCAGCGGACACGCCAGCCAGGAAGAATTGAAGCTCATCATCAATCTGGTGCGGCCGAAGTATTTCGTCCCGATCCACGGCGAATTCCGGCAGCTCAGGTTACATGCCGATCTGGCCGCGTCCATGCACGGCTCGGTCGGCAGCGTGATGCTGATCGAAAGTGGAGACGTTCTCGAAATCGACGAGCGTGGCGCGCGCAAGGCCGGACGCGTCAACGTAGGCCGCGTCTGCATCGATTCCGGCTCGCGGACAGATGTAGTGGAAGACTTAGTGATTAAAGACCGCCGTCACCTCAGCGAAGACGGCTTCGTGATGCCGATCATCGCCATCAACAAGCTCACCGGACTCGTCGAGACTGCGCCCGAGATTGTGACGCGCGGATTCGCGCCCGGCGAAAACGGAGTGATCGAGCGCGCCCGCGAGATTGTCATGGAGACCCTCGACGCCTCCAGCGCCGAAGAGAAAGCCGACTACGGCGTGATCAAAGAAAAAATCCGCACCGACCTGAAGCGCTACATCTCCCGCCAGACGCAGCGAAGGCCGCTAATTATGCCGGTGATATTGGAGATTTGAAAACCTCTTCACCGCCGAGACGCCGAGAGCGCAGAGGAGAGATCCTGCATCTTAACCCTAGTTGACATTCAGCAAGCTTGGGGCCGCCTCGATGGCATCGCCGTCCGCACTCCCCTGCTTGAATGGACGGGTGCGGCGGACCGGCGCAAGCTCTTCCTCAAGCTCGAAAACCTGCAACCCATTGGCGCTTTCAAACTGCGCGGCGCTTACAACAAGGTCGCGTCTTTTAGCGACGAAGAGCGCCGCCGCGGAGTCATCTCTTATTCCAGCGGCAATCACGCGCAGGGTGTGGCCTACGCGGCGCGAGCGTTTGGAGTGAAGGCCATCATCGTCATGCCGAGCAATGCCCCGAAGAACAAGCTCGAAGCTACCGCCGCACTCGGGGCGGAGATCGTTACTGTTGGCCCCGGCAGTGAAGAACGCCGCCTGCGCGCCGAGCAACTGGCCGCCGAGCATGGCTATGCGATTGTGCCTCCCTACAATGACGAAAAGATCATCGCCGGCCAGGGAACGGTGGGGCTCGAAATACTCGAAGACCTGCCTGGCGTTGAAACTGTGTTGGTCCCGGTCGGCGGCGGTGGATTGATCAGCGGCGTCTCGGCCGCCATCAAGCTCAGCAACCCCAAAGTGAAAGTGATTGGCGTCGAGCCCGAACTTGCGGCCGATGCGCAAGCCAGCCTGCGCGCCGGCCGCATCGTCTCTTTCCCGGCAGAGCAAGTCTCGCGGACGATGGCCGACGGTCTTCGCACCCAGAGCATTGGCGCAATTAATTTCGAACACATACGCGCCTATGTGGACGACATCGTCAGCGTGACCGAAGACGAGATTCGCGAGGCCACGCGCGCTCTAAGCGCGAACGCGAGGACAGTGGCCGAACCGAGCGGCGCTGTAGCTCCAGCCGCATTTCTGTTTCACGCCGATGAGCTGCCCAACACAAAGATCAACGTGGCCGTGATCAGCGGCGGGAATATCGATCCCGCGCTGCTCGCCGAGTTGCGTAAGAACTAATCGCTCGGGAACGCAGACAGGTCTTGGCCTTGCTTTCTTCTTTTCTGTCCACTGTTGTTTCCTGGGGCTATCCAGCAATGAACTGAAAAAGTAAACGGCCGGCTCCCTCAGGGGTTGAAGCCCTCGTCTTTATTGGCTCTTTGTGGCATAGCTTGAAGCCGTGCCCTTCCCAAGAAGACTAATAAAACAGCTTCTTGTTGTCCGCAGCGTCAAGAGCGAAACCGCAGGGGACACAGAGAAACACAGAGGTAAACCTCCGGGTCGATTCGTCCTTCGAGCCTGGTAAATGTACAATCCTGAGTTTCCACTCGAGGGCAACTTGAAGCGCTGGCTCGATCGGTTCTTTGAACTCTCTCACCACCGGACAACTGTCCGCCGCGAGGTCGTCGCCGGGCTCACGACGTTCTTCACGATGGCCTACATCGTGGCCGTGAACCCTGCCATTCTGAAAGCTGCCGGCATGCCCGCGGGCGCTTCGCTCACGGCCACCATTCTCACCGCGATTTTCGGAACGCTGCTAATGGGCTTCTATGCCAACCGCCCTTTCGCCATCGGTCCGTACATGGGCGAAAACGCTTTCATCGCGTTCACGGTTGTCCATGTGCTCGGCTACACGTGGCAGAGCGCTCTGGGCGCGGTGTTCCTAGCGGGAGTCCTCTTTATTCTGCTGACTCTGTTCCGCCTCCGCCAGTGGATGGTCGAGGCCATTCCGGCCACGCTCCGTTACAGCTACGCCGTCGGCATCGGATTATTCCTCACCTTCATCGGACTGAATCAGACCGGCATCGTTACCATCGGTTCGCCTGGAGCGCCGGTTCGGCCGGGCCACTTGACCTCGCTCTCGGTCCTGCTTTCCGTTTTTGGTTTCCTTCTGATGACGGTGCTCACGATTCGCCGCTTCCCGGCCGCGATTCTCAGCGGAGTGCTCGCCACCGCGCTTCTCAGTTTTGTGACGCGGGTCGCTCCCGCGCCGGCAGGTTGGATCAGTCGTCCGCCCAGCCTCGCGCCCGTCTTTTTTCAGTTCGATCTGCACAGTTTATTTACCTGGGGATTTTTCCCTGTCGTGCTGACGATTTTTGTCATGGCATTTGTGGACACCATGGGCACGCTCATTGGTGTGTCGGCGCGGGCGGGCTTTCTCGACAAAGACGGAAACCTTCCGCAGATCGAGCGCCCGATGATGGCCGACGCGCTGGCCACAACCTTCGCCGCCGTGATTGGAACTACCACATCGGGCGCCTATATCGAGTCCGCCACTGGAGTCGAGGCGGGTGGCCGTACCGGCCTGACCGCGGTCATTACTGCGCTGTGCTTCGCCGGGACTTTATTCTTCTCGCCATTCATCTCCGCCATCCCGCCACAGGCATACGGACCGGCGCTCATCTTCGTTGGATTGTTGATGCTGACTCCGATTACCCGGATTCCCTTCGACGACCTCACCGAACTGGTTCCAGCCTTCGGCGTCATTGTCCTGATGGCCTTCACTTACAACGTGGGAATTGGCATGACGGCGGGCTTTATCTTGTATCCTTTTTGCAAACTGGTTTCGGGACGCTTGCGAGATGTTCGTCCAGCGCTCTGGGCGTTGACCGCGTTGTCGCTGCTGTTTTTCGTCTTTTATCCGTACACGTAGCCGTTTACAGCAGGCGGTGTAGAAAAGCCGGTGAAATTCACATGATTCGCTTTGGTATCGCAGGTTTCGGATTGCACGCTGTGCGGCGGCTGATGCCGGGATTCGCTCTGGCTCAGAGTTGCAGGGTGGTCGCCCTATCGCGCCGGGACGCCAACAAGGCACGCGAAGCCGCCGCGCAATATGGCATCCCGCATATCTTTGCTTCCACGGAAGAACTCAGCCGCTGCCCTGAAGTCGACGCCGTGCTGGTCACCACTCCCAATGCCTGCCACCTGCAGGACGTCCTCACCGCGGTTGCTGCCGGCAGGCCGGTACTGTGCGAGAAACCGATGGGCATGGATGCGGACGAATGCCGCCAGATGGTCGAAACGGCGCGCAATGCCGGCGTTCTCCTCGGCGTCGCCCAGGTCTTTCGCTTTGAAGAAAGCGCGGCAAGGTTTCGCGAACGCGTTGCTGCTGGCGACATCGGCCGCCCCATCTTTGCGCGGGCGGAGTTCTCGTATCCCGGCTTAGGAAATCCTCGCACCTGGCTCTACAAACGCTCGGTGGCCGGAGGTGGCCCCATCGCCGACGTGGGCGTCCATTGCATCGATGCCTTGCGTTACATCCTGCAGGATGAACCGCGGCGCGTGAGCGCTTTCGGACGCCCAGACGAACGTTGTCTGGGCAAGCAGTCGGGCGACGTAGAAGCGGCGGCCGTTCTGACACTGGAGTTTCGGCGCGGCACGCTGGCCACGGTTCTGGTTTCAACTCGTGCCCACTATCGCACGCCGTTGGAGATTGTTGGCGACGGCGGTGTCCTCCGGGCCGATGATGCGCT